>CAZFAN010000040.1:0-6751 GCA_964516525.1 uncultured Candidatus Saccharibacteria bacterium
ATAAATATAGTATTATATTTCGCTTCTTCCCTCAAGTGCTCTCGATAATGTTACTTCATCAGCATACTCTAAATCACCACCTACTGGCAGTCCGCGAGCAATTCTTGTTATTTTTAAATCATTTTTAATTTTTTTATCTTTTTTTAACTTAGCGATTTCTCCTGAAATATAGCTTGCTGTTGCTTCTCCTTCAAGTGAAGGATCTGTCGCCATAATAATTTCTTTAATTTGTTCATTTTCTAATCTTGTCAACAATTCTTTTATGTGTAAATTATCAGGTCCAATATTATCAATTGGAGATATCACTCCGCCCAATACATGATAAATACCTTTATACATTGTTTTTTCTAAAGCAATAATATCCAAAGGTTCCTCAACTACACATAAAGTATTTTTATCTCGACTTTCATCATCACATATTTCACAAGGATTTGTTTCTGAAATATTATAGCATTGTTTACAAAAAATTAAGTTATCTTTCAAATTCGCTACTGTCTGTCCAAACTTTTTTACATCATCAGGTGATTGTGTTAGCAAATAAAAAGTCAATCGCGCAGCAGTTTTTGGCCCGATTCCTGGTAATCTGGAAAACTCATCGATAGTATATTGAATAGATTTAGGAAGCATAATGTTTTTCTATTAGTTTTTGCTTTTTTCTTTGTCATTTTGATCTTTTCTCGGATCGTTCCATGTCGCCCATTTACATTTTGGATAGTTTTCGCAACCCCAGAATACTTTGCCGCGTCTAGTTTTCCTTTCAATAATTTCTCCTTTGTGACAATCTGGACATTTTATCCCAATTTTATTAATAATACTTTTAATATTTTTACAATCAGGAAAGCCACTACAAGCTAAAAACTTCCCATATTTTCCATTTTTTACCACCATTGGCTGACCGCATTTATCACATTTCTCACCTGTTTCTTCATCGGTATTAACCTTTTGCACACTTTGCATCTTTTCCGTTAAAATTTTTTCAAATGGAGTATAAAAGTTTTTTAACATTGTCGCATAGTGCTCTTTATTTTCTGCAATATTATCAAATTGTTTTTCCATCTGAGCTGTAAATCCGACATCTACAATATCAGGAAAACTTTCCACTAAAAGATCTGTAACAATATTTGCCGAGTCATTAGGAAAAAATCTACCCTGCTCTTTACGTACATAACCTCTATCTTGAATCGTAGAAATAATTGGTGCGTATGTAGAAGGACGACCAATTCCATATTCTTCTAAAGTTTTAATCAAACTTGCTTCTGAATATCTAGCAGGTGGTTGGGTAAAATGTTGTTCTGTTATATTGTCAACAAACGTCAATAAATCATTTTTTTCTAAAATAGGTAAGGTTTTTTCTTCCATTTTTACCATCCATGCTTTCATGAATCCTAAAAATTTAATTCGTACACCTCTTGATTTAAATTCGTATTTACCTGATTTTATTTTTACATCATTAATTTCTAAAACTGCCGGACGCATTTGGCATGCCAACAAACGATTGCGTATCAAATCATAAAGTTTACGATGTTTGTCATCAAATTTGTTAGCCAGTTGGCTAGATTTTACTTCCATATGAGTTGGTCTAATCGCTTCATGTGCTTCTTGCGCACCTTTAGCCTTAGTCTTATATACTCGTGCCGCATCTGGCAAATATTCTTTTCCAAACTCTTTTTCAATCTGTTCTCGCGCACCATCAATCGCAGTCTTTGATAAACTTAAAGAATCTGTACGCATATAAGTAATATGTCCGGCTTCATAAAGATCTTGTGCCAACTTCATAGTTTGTTTAGCCGAAAAATGCAATTTTTTTGAAGCTTCTTGTTGCAAAGTAGATGTACTAAAAGGCGGATATGGCCATTTATTTTCTTCTTTTTTTATAATATCGCTAACATTATAGTCACTATTTTTTAATTCCTCTGTAATCTTATTTGCTTCTTCTTTATTGCCAATTTCAAACTTTTTACATGATTTTCCTGCTATTGCTTTCAAATATGCATCAAACTGTTCTTTCTCTTTTGCTAGCTTAACACCAATTGTCCAATATTCTTCAGGTTGAAATTTAGCAATCTCTCTTTCACGCTCAACAATTAATCGTACAGCAACTGATTGCACACGACCTGCCGACAATCCTTTAAATACTTTTTTCCACAAAAAAGGAGACAACTTATAACCAACTAATCTATCCAACACCCTTCTAGCTTGTTGTGCATCAACAAGATGCATATCAATTGTTCTCGGATGTTTTACTGCATCAATTATCGCTTCCTTAGTAATCTCTGTAAAAGTAATCCGTTTAGGATCTTTGGGTTTAGTAACTTCATTTATATGATATGCAATAGCTTCACCTTCACGATCATAGTCAGTTGCCAAATATACACAATCAGCAGTTAAAATCGCATCCTTTAAAGCTTTTATTGTTCTTTTAGCTTTTGGTGGAATAACATATTTTGGCTTAAAATCATGTTCAACATCAACACCCAAGTTCCCTTTTGGCAAATCTCTTACATGACCAAAACTTGCCAAAACTTTATAATCTCGGCCTAAATACTTTTCTATTGTTTTTCCTTTTGCAGGAGACTCAACTATAACCAAATTCATAATAACCCTCTTACTAACTTCTAATTCATAATATAATTACTCGCGCCAAGATTACGTACAATACCTTTTATCTCCAAAAAAGTCAATTTTGCATTAATTGTCGCGATATCTAGTTTAGTTATTTTTGCCAACTTGTCAATATTTGTCGGTTCATCTTTTAATAAAACCTGACAAATTATTGCTTCTTCTTTTGACTGTGGAAAATATTTTCTACTATGTGATTCTTGCACTTTAACAGGAATATTTAATTCTCCAGTAATATCATTTGCACAATTTACAAGCTTTGCTCCATATTTTATCAAATTATTTGCACCAATCGAAGTAGGTGCATAAATATTGTTAGGAACGGCAAATAATTGCCGGTTATAGTCCAAAGCAGCTTTTGCCGTCAACAAAGTACCTGATTTCTCAGCTGCTTCAATAACTAATACCCCCATACTCAAACCAGCTATAATTCGATTGCGTAAAGGAAAATTGCTTCTATAAGGAGGTGTTCCCGGAGGATATTCCGACATAATAGTTCCTCCTTTGGAAAGCATATCTTTTGCTAAAGCTTCGTTAGAAGTTGGATAAATCATATCAATACCACAACCCAAAACCCCAATTGTCTTACCACTTGCAACTATTGCTGACCTGTGAGCAAGTGCGTCAATTCCTAAAGCCAAACCAGAAACAATAGTCAAACCTTGTTGTGCTAATTGACTAACAATATCTTCAACAACTTTTTTACCGTAATACGAATATTTACGTGCTCCCACTACTGCAATAGCCAAGGTATCAGCAATATCAGCATCGCCTTTTATATAAATTATTGCTGGCGGGTCCGGAATTTCTGTCAAAAGTTTTGGGTATTTACTATCATTATAAACAATTGGCGTAATATTTAATTCATGTAATTTTTCCAATTCTTTTTCTGGATCAACGTTCTTAATGACAAGTTTAACTTGATTTTTGATTTTTTCCGGCAAATTAATTAATTGCAACCGTTTTGCGCTGTCGGGCTTCCATAATTGCGACAAACATCCAAAATATTTTTCTAATTTAAATAATGTTTTTGCGCCAATACTAGGATTGCTTGCTAAAGCTACTATATATTTTATTTTTTCATCTAACATTGTATTATCAGGTATAATTTGATATATTTACACTTACTAAACTTCATAAATTACTTCTCATGAAAAGCAATAAAAAATTTATTACTTATTATTTTCCGATTGTTTTTTTAAGCATCTTTATTATAACCATCATAACATTATTAATCATTGTAAAAAACAATCACACCAATCAAAATAAACAAATTTCCACTTTATCTGCAGCAAAGATTATTTCTTTAATACCGCAACCAAATGATAAATATATTATTAATAAATCTTATTATCAGATAGAAGATAAGAATTCTTCTAAAATTGACGCTATATCTTCCCCCAAACCTAATCAAATCGATATTATTGAACCGGAAATTAATTTTCCTATCAATGAATCCTCTTTTTCTTCTCAAAGTTATGTTTATATAATAGAGCAAGAACAAAACAGTAATGTATATAATAATATACAAAGTATCAACATTTCTAGTATGTCAAACGCAAATAAAACCACAACTCAAATCAAATTAAATCAAAATTTAAACTATTAAATACAGGCTATAAAGAACTAAAAACATGATAATACTTGACAAAATGTCATATCTATGATATACTTCTTTGTTAACAATTAAA
This sequence comes from uncultured Candidatus Saccharibacteria bacterium, assembly GCA_964516525.1. GTDB lineage: Bacteria > Patescibacteriota > UBA1384 > JAMDBS01 > CAYSHH01 > CAZFAN01. Next base: position 4,311 of record CAZFAN010000040.1, read on the forward strand.
GATGCAAGCGGTAGCAGAGAGTGTCCTAATTATGATCTACCTTTCCCCTCCTTGGGTACTTCATAATTAGGACACCCTTTGTTACAACCTGTCTCTTAGCCTACAATCATAAAAGTATTAGAGGCTAATAAACTCTTGCTTCTTGTAAGGGGAACAGGAGGTGTAAGGAAGGGGCACAAACAAAAAACCAGCCATTGGCTGGTTTTTTGTTTGTTTAAAACACAATTTTTTATTTAACTTCAACTCCCATGCTTCTTGCAGTACCTTCAACTATTCTCATAGCAGCTTCTATAGTATTTACTTGCAAATCTGGCATTTTTTCTTCAGCAATCTTTTTAACCTGATCTTTAGTAAGACTACCAACTTTCTTCTTATTTGGTTCGCCTGAGCCTTTAGCTAAGTTAATTGCTTTTTTAATTAAATCCGGTACCGGTGGTTGTTTATATTTAAGATCAAAAGTGCGATCTTCATAAACAGTAATTTCAACCGGAATTACAATATTACCTTTATCCTTAGTAGCAGCATTAAATTTGGTACAAAAGTCCATAATATTTAAACCATGCTGACCTAAAGCTGGACCAACTGGAGGAGCTGGATTTGCCTTTCCTGCTTGACATTGAAGTTTAATAATTGTCTTTACTGGTTTTGCCATAATATTCTCACTAATTTATCTAAATTTTATATTTTTTTAACTTGTAAAAAATCTAATGTTACTGGAGTTTCTCGACCGAACATACTCATCAATACTTTAACTTTACCTTTATCTTTATCTATATCAGTAATCTTAGCTTCATAACCTTTCAACGGACCATCTGTAATACGCACAAGATCATTAATCTGAAATTCAATCTTATATTTAGGTTCTTCAACACCCATACGTTTTTTAATACGTTTTACTTCTTCTGGAGACATCGGAGTTGGACGAACACCTAAGCCAATAAAACCTGTTACATTTGGTGTATTTCTCACAACATACCACGAATCATCAGTTACAATCATATTAACCATTACATAACCAGGAAAAATCTTTTTTTCAACTATTTTACGTTTACCATTTTTAATCTCAATTTGTTTTTCAATCGGCACAATTACTTCAAAAATCTTATCCGTCATGTTCATAGTTTCAATACGTTGACGCATACTTTCTGCAACCTGATCTTCATAACCAGTATAAGTATGAATCACATACCAACCACGTCTACCTTCTTGTTTTTGTACCTGAAAATCAGCACTTGTTTTTACATCTGCTGCTTCTTCATTGTTTTCAATTGTTTGGGCTTTATCTTCTTGCCCTGTTATTTTTGTCATATTTATCCTTTATAAATAAAGTATTCCAAAATTTTTGTGAATCCCATATCAATAAGACCAAATACAATCATAGATATACCGATAGAAGCGATGACCACAATTGTATGGTTCTTTACTTCTTTTCTTGTTGGCCATGTAATTTTTTTGGCTTCCACCAACACTTCTTGGAAATATTTCACAATTTTTTTAATCATGAATATCTGTGATTTGTATTTGATTGTATTTTTGTCTGTGACCATGTCGTTTTGTATAACGCACTTTATTCTTAAATTTAAGAGTGCGTATCTTTGGTCCTTTAGCTTCTCCTAATACTTTTGCCTCAACTTTTTTTGAAGATAAAAGATCATCGAAAACAACTGTCTTTTTATCATCAGACAACAATTCAACTAAAATAACATCGTCTTTTTTGACTTTGTATTGTTTGCCACCAGTTTTAATAACAGCAATGCTCACTTTTATACCCTATTAATTAATATTTATATAAAATAATACCATATTTATGGCGCTTTTAGTATACCAATTTTTCTGTTATTGGTCAACAGTTTATTATTTAAATGATATTTTTTTATGCCTAATGGAAATACTTTGCACAATTCCGATACAAATAAACATCAATACTAGTGATGTTCCCCCAGCTGAAATAAATGGCAAAGGAATGCCAGTAACCGGCATTAAACCTATATTCATACCAATATTTATTACAGCATGCATAAATATTATTGTTGCTATTCCTATGGCTAAAAGCATGCCAAAATTATCTTTTGCTTTCTTGGCAATACTAACTATTTTAATAATTATTACAGCATAAAAAATAATCAAGACTATCGAACCTGCAAATCCCATAGCTTCTGCAATTCCAGCAAAAATAAAATCAGTATGTGCAACTGGTAAAAAATTTAACTGTGATTGCGGTCCATGGCCAAAACCACGCCCGAATACACCACCATTACCAACTGCGATCAGTGCTTGAGAAACATTATATCCACTACCATAAGGATCACTTGTTGGATCCATAAAAGTTAATAAGCGTTGTCTTTGATAATCTTTCAACAAAAGCCACGACAAAGGTATTGCCACAGCTATAATAATTAAAAATGTTAAAATTTGTTTTTTGCTAGGTTTAGCGCTAAATA
>CAZFAN010000041.1:0-6632 GCA_964516525.1 uncultured Candidatus Saccharibacteria bacterium
AGGAAAAAAAGCAAACTACATTCAAGTCAAATTACCATCAGGAGAGATTCGATTATTACACAAAGAATGTTTTGCATCTGTTGGCCAAGTTGGAAATATTACACATGGTACAGTTAAAATTGGTAAAGCCGGCAGAAGTCGCTGGATGGGAATCCGTCCAACAACTCGCGGTAAAGCCAAAAACCCATGTGACCATCCACATGGAGGTGGTGAAGGTAGTAACTCTATTGGTTTGAAATATCCAAAAACCCCATGGGGTAAACCTGCAATGAGTAAGGTTACACGCAAAAATAAACGCACACGTAAATTTATAATTTCACGCAAAAAACATAAATAAATAAAATAATAGGAATATCATGTCACGTTCAATCAAAAAAGGTCCATTTATTGATCCAAATTTACTAAAAAAGATTCAAAATTCTAAAACAGGATCAAAAAATCCAATTAAAACATGGTCTAGAGATTCAGTTATTTCACCGGAAATGGTTGGTTTTACAATTGGAGTACACAATGGTAAAGAACACACACCTGTATTGATTATTGAAGACATGATTGGACATAAGCTTGGAGAATTTTCTTTAACTAGAAAGTTTAAAGGACACGGCGGTAAAATGGCAAAAGATCAAGCCGCTGCTAAAGCTGCCACTCCAGCAAAATAGTAATACAAAATAATCCGAAATAATATGCAAGAATTTAAATTTAGTTACAAATTTATACGCATCGCACCAAGAAAAGTTCGTCTTGTTACAAACTTTGCCAAATCTTTTTCACCGGCAGAGGCATTAACACAACTTAAATTTTTAAATAAAGATGCGGCCAAACCAGTTTATGAATTAATTGCTTCTGCTGTTAATTCTTGCAAAGTAAATAATAATATCGATATCAAAGATTTACGTATCAAAAGCTTAACATGCGATGGTGGACCAACACTTAAAAGACGTCAGTTTAAAAGTCGTGGTCGCGCTAGTTTGATACATAAACGTTCAAGTCATATCAATCTTGTATTGGAATCCGTAAAAACTGAAGTAGAAAAAAAACTAAAACCAATTAAAGCAAAAATTAAAAATACCGAAAAAGCTATTGATAAAAAGCCTACACAGGCAAAAACAGTAAAAAATAAAAAAGTAAAAAAGGATTAAAATGGGACAAAAAGCCAATCCTAAAAGTTTAAGATTAACTATAAGCAAAGACTGGGATTCACGTTGGATCTCAAAAAATTTGTTTGCTTATATATTACTTGCCGACGACATTATTCGTAAAGCAATTGCAACAAAATTACCAAATTCCGGTATCAACCGTGTAATTATTGAACGCGGTGCGCAAGAAACAATCATTAATATTCATACTTCTCGCCCAGGAGTTGTCATTGGCAGAAGTGGTAAAGGCATTGTTGATTTAAAAAAATATATTGAAAAGCAAATTATTTCATCAACAAATTTTAATCTTATTAATAGCCGCGTTGATATTAAAGCAATAAATGAAATTAAAAAACAAATAATCACAAACATTAAAATCAATATTACTGAAATTAGAGATGCTGAGACGTACGCGATGATCAACGCTCAAGATATCGCTGCTCAACTTGAAAAACGTATGCCTTATAGAAAAGTGATTAAACGTTTATTGTCAAAAGTTGAACACAACAAAAAAATTAAAGGTATTAAAATATGCGTAGCAGGACGTTTAGGTGGAGTTGATATAGCTCGTACAGAAAAATTTTCGCAAGGATCTATCCCACTATCATCCTTAAAATCAAACGTAGACTATGCATACGTACCTGCCAAAACAACACAAGGTGTTATTGGTGTAAAAGTATGGATTTATCAAGATAAGCAATAATTTATGTTATTACCATCAAAATTAAAATTTAGAAAAGCCCCAAGACCTGACGCAAAAGGCGTATCTACAAAAGCACATGAATTAAACTTCGGTAGTTATGGTTTAAAATCAACCGAAAATTTATGGGTTACTTCGAGACAAATAGAAGCTGCTAGACGAGCAATTATGCGTTATATGAAACGTGGTGGACAGTTATGGATTAGAATTTTTCCAGATAAACCAATTACTGTATCTGCAGCAGAAACTCCTATGGGTGGAGGCAAAGGTTCACTTGATCACTTTGTAGCAGTTGTTAAACGAGGAAGAATTATTTTCGAACTTGATGGTGTGACTGAAGATGTGGCCAAAGAAGCTTTAAGACTTGCCGCATACAAGTTACCAGTAAAAACAAAATTTATTACCAAATAATATGAAATCAACAGAGTATTTAAAAACAACTAGAACAAAAGATATTAAAGTTTTGAACAAAGAATTGCAAAATGAGTATGATGCAATTCAAAAACTTCGTTTTGGAGAAAAATTTCGCAATTTAAAAGATCATAGTCAAATTAAAAAAGCAAAAAAGAATATCGCAAGAATCTATACAGTATTGGGCGAAAAGATTTCTTTAAAACAGCAAAAGGATAAAAATGAATAATCAAAAAACGTTAGTTGGAAAAATAGTTGCTACAAAAATGCAACAAACAGCAACTGTTTTAGTTACGAGAACAAAAAAACACCCTAAATACCTAAAACAATATACTGTTAGCAAAAAATATTTAGTTCACAATCCAGCTGATAAATATACAGTGGGACAAACAGTAGAAATTACGCCTACAAAACCTATAAGTAAAAGAAAAAGTTTTGTAATCACTAAAGAAGTCAAGGATTAATAATGATACAACTTAGAACAAGATTAAAAGTAGCAGACAACACCGGCGCTAAAGAAGTAGCATGCTTTAAAGTACTTGGTGGTCGTCCACAAAACGATGCTAGACTAGGTGATACAATTATTGCTTCTGTAAAAGTTGCTAGACCTCACGGTCAAGTAAAGAAAAAAGAAGTAGTAAAAGCAATTGTTGTTCGACAACGAGCACCATTTAAAAGAAAAGATGGTACAGTTATCCGTTTTGACGACAATGCTGTAGTCATTGTAGATAATGATGGAAATCCAAAAGGAACAAAAATTATTGGACCAGTTGCTCGTGAAATTAGAGCTAGAGGTTATGCAAAAATTATTTCCTTAGCACAAGAAGTATTATAAAATATTATGAATATCAAAAAAAACGACAATATAATTATTACTAAAGGCAAAGATCATGGCAAAAATGGCAAAATCGAAAAAGTTTTAATTGCCAAAAATAAAGCTATTGTTACTGGCTTAAATAAATCAAAAAAACATCTTAAACCAACACAAAAAAATCCACAAGGTGGCATTATCGATTTAGACCAACCAATAAATATTGCCAATCTTATGATCGTGTGTCCAAGCTGCAACAAACCAACTCGTGTAAATTTCAAACTAGTAAATGATAAAAAAATTAGAATTTGTAATAAATGTAAGCAAACTTTGGATCAACAATGAAAAAATTAATAACAATTTACAAAACAGAGATAACAGATAAATTACGTAAAGACTATTCATACGCGAATAATTTTCAAATTCCAAAAGTCACTAAGTTATCTATCAATGTAGGTTTAGGAAAAGCTAAAGAAAAACCTGATCTAATTGGCCGTGCTATGAATGACCTTTACTTAATAACAGGTCAAAAACCACGTATTTGCGCAGCAAAAAAAGCTATTTCAGGATTTAAACTACGTCAAGGAGACATTATAGGAGTAAATTTAACATTAAGAAATGCACGTATGTATGAATTTCTTGACAAATTACTTAATGTATCTTTGCCTCGCGTTAGAGATTTCCGTGGTCTATCTAGAGACAGTTTTGACAAAAACAACAATTATACACTTGGTATCAAAGAACATATTATCTTTCCAGAAATTTCTTATGAAAAAATTGAAGATATTTATGGTTTACAAATAACCATCAATACCAATGCAAAAACACGTGAAGAAGCATTATCACTTTTAACGTATTTAGGCTTTCCGTTTAAAGAACAAACGGTTAAAGGGAGCAAATAATGGCTAAAACAAGTTTAATAGAAAAAGCAAAAAGAAAACCAAAATTTTCTACACGAGTAATTCGTCGCTGTACGGTTTGTGGTCGAAACCGTGGCTATATTAGAAAATTCGGATTATGCAGAATTTGTTTCAGAGAAAAAGCAAACCGCGGTGAAATTCCAGGTGTAACAAAATCTTCATGGTAAAATAAAGGAATATCTTATGGATCCAATTGCAAACATGATTTCAGCTATAAACAATGCTATCTTAGTCAAAAAAGACACTCTTTTTGTACCTCATTCAGTTGTCAAAGAACAAATTTTGAGCGTACTTAAAGAAAATGGTTTTATAAACGACTACATTGTTAATAGTCTAAAAAATAACAAAAAAAATATTAAAATATTTTTAAAATACAATAACAACCAAAGTTCCATCAATCACTTAAAAAGAATTAGCAAACCAGGTTTGCGAATTTATAGAGAGTCAAGAAAAATTCCTCGAGTTTTAGGTGGTATTGGAGACGTGATTGTTTCTACACCAAAAGGAATTATTAGTGGTCGTGTAGCAAAAAAACAACATGTTGGTGGCGAAATAATTTGTGAGGTGTACTAATGAGTAGAATGGGAAATAAACCAGTTGAAATACTTGAAGGCGTAACTGCCGACATAAATAAACAAGAAATAACTTGTAAAGGCAAAGCAGGAGAGATGATTGTCAATGTTCATCCAAAAATTAAAATTAGTAAAACTGATAATCAAATAGTGCTAGAACGAGCTGGTAATGACAAACTATCCAAAGCAGTACATGGAGTGTCAAGAAAATTATTAATCAATGCAATTGCAGGTGTTGCTCAACCTTTTGAAAAGCAATTAGATATCAATGGAATTGGTTATAGAGTAGCGGGAACTAATAAAGAGCTACAACTAACACTAGGTTATTCACACCCTGTAAAGGTAAAAGCACCAGATAACATTGAATTTAAAATTGTTAAAAATAGCATTATAGTTTCTGGAGTTGACAAACAACTTGTAGGACAAGTTGCGGCCCAAATCAGATCATTGAGAATGCCAGAACCATACAAAGGAAAAGGTATTAAATATCACGATGAAATTATTAAACGTAAAGCTGGTAAAGCTGCTAAGTCTGGTGGAGAAGGGAAATAAAAACTATGAATAAAAAAGTACAACAATCAGTTGGTTTAAGAAGAGCAAAAGTTTCCGCAAAAGTTAAAGCCCACACAGATCGTATCAGAATTACAGTTTACAAAAGTTTAAATTACGACTATTTACAAGCAATTGACGATAAACAACATAAAACCATTGCCGGCGTAACAACCAAAAAAGTAGAAGGTAAAAGTCGCATGGAAAAAGCAGAAAAACTTGGTGAAACTTTAGCACAAATTTTGAATGAAAAGAAAATTAAAAATGTTGTTTTTGATAGACGTGGATATAAATATCATGGTCGTATAAAAACAATTGCAGAGTCATTAAGAAAAAATGGGATTAATTTCTAAAAAAAGGGAACACATGCAATATACAAAACAAAAAGAACAAGAAAAAGAATTTATTGAAAAAGTTATACAAATTGACCGCATTTCAAGAACAGTGAAAGGTGGCCGAAGAATTCGATTTCGCGCCCTTGTTGTCGTTGGCAACCAAGCTGGCCGTGTTGGTATTGGTGTAGCAAAAGCACAAGAAGTTGTATCTGCTATATCTAAAGCCGTAAATGTTGCAAAAAAGAATATGCTTGATATCGAAATTAAAAACGAAACTGTCCCTCACGAATTAAAAATTAAACAAGGTTCTTCAATTGTTTTCTTAAAACCAGCAAGAAAAGGAACTTCTATCATTGCCGGTGGCTCCGTTAGAGCAGTTTTAGAGTTAGCTGGTATCAAAAACGTTGTTGCTAAAATTCTTGGTTCATCTAATAAAATAAACAACGTGCAAACTACTTTTGAAGCATTAAAATATTTTAAGCAAACTAATTTAGCAGAAAATTCAAAAAAAATTCAAAAAACATCTATTTCTACTAAAAAAGATAAAAGTATTAAAAAAGTAGTTAAAAAATAAGGTAAATTATGAAATTTCAAGATATTAAATCAACACACAAAAATAAAAAAAGAACTAGAATAGCACGTGGTATCGCAGGTAAAGGCGGAAAAACTGGCGGCAGAGGAACTAAAGGACAAAAAGCTCGTACTGGTTTTAATATTCCGTCAGGATTTGAAGGTGGACAAACAAAAATTTCTATGCGCCTTCCTAAAGTACGTGGCTTTAAAAATTTAAACAAAGAAAATAATTATATTATTCATTCTTCGACTATTAATAAATTTTACAAAGAGAATGAAGAAATTACTATCGCAAGCCTAATTGATAAAAAAATTATCAAAGAATTAAAACCAAAACAACAAGTGAAAGTTTTATTTGATGAAGATCCAAAATTTACTTATAATCTTGTTGATTGTTTAGCTTCTAGAAAAGTAAAAAACTATAAAAATAAATAACTATATCAATGTCTAAATTGCGCCAAATTTTTGCCAATAAAGACTTGAAAAAGCGTATTATTTATACGATTATTATTTTAGTTATTTTTAGATTTCTTGCACATATTCCCGCTCCCGGGGTTAGTGTTGACGAACTTAGAAAATTATTTAATCAAAACCAACTATTTGGCATGCTCAACTTATTTACTGG
>CAZFAN010000042.1:0-6529 GCA_964516525.1 uncultured Candidatus Saccharibacteria bacterium
TAATAATCCCTCCTTGATAGAAATTAAATTGTATTTATTAAATATATTATAACAACTATTTAAAAAAAATAAAAATTATACATTGAACAAGACACTGAATGTAATGTTACACTAGTTCTGCATAATAAAAGACTCCTTTTGTTAGAATGATATTGAAGCATCAACTAACAGAAAGGAGTCACTTGAATAATAACAAGATTTGGCGTGTAAAAAAATATGCAGTAAGTTTGATTAAATCTAGTTGGAGTCAATCAAAAGTAGCAAGACATCTAGGATACAATCAATCAACAATAAGTAGATGGTATAAAAAGTGGTTTTGGAAGGGGAAAGAATGATATTACAACTATTCCAACAAACCCAAAAGTATTCATCCCAAAACAACACTATGGGAATATCAACTACTGGTTAGAAAGTTAAGAAAAGAAACTGGCATGTGTCACCAAAGATTAGCACTGCATATTAAAAGAAATTACAATGTTAATCTTTGTCCAATGACGATATACCGAATATTAAAAAGAAACAATTTAATTAAAACTAAAAAAAGATATCAAAGAAAAGGTAAACAGATTAAATTCTTTTATCCTGATAGTGCAGGACAATTAATTCAATTAGATACTAAATATCTAATTAGAGGTAAAAGGTATCAATATGCACTAATTGATGTAATGTATTGTTACTACTAAAATTAATCAACAAACAACAATTGATATCACAAAAGAAGCTTTAAAAAGATTTCCATTTAAGATCAAGATGATTCAAACAGATAACTGACAAGAATTTCAATCTAAGTTTGTTAATTTCTTAACAAAAAGAAATATCTTACATAGGTATATTAGAGTTAGAACACCACGACATAATGGATTTGTAGAACGATTACATAGAACCATCGATGAAGAATTCTGGATAAAAACTGATAAACAGCTTTCAATCAAAATTCTTAATCAAAAACTAAACAACTATTTACAATATTATCTAACTAAGAGAGTACATTTAGGGATTAAAGGAAAAACACCAATTGAAGCTCTAAAAACTATGCATAACTATTGAAACATTTCACCTGAATTGACAAAATTTATTAAATATTTTATAATTATTTGTTTTACTAATCCTTTCAAGTAAAACAATCTGATATAAGAAAGGCGGCATTAACAATGAGGAAAACCATAGTGATGACCTTATTACTAACAGTAATTTTGGGGTTATTCTTTGCTATTGCAGAAAGCAAAGAGAACAAAGTAAAAATCCTAGAAACGGAAATAAAAAAGTTAAGAAAACAAGGGTATAAAATCAAAGATTTGACCCTTATAGATAAAAACATTTCGGGATTTTTACCAAAAGATTTTGAAAAAAATGGTAAAATTATTCTTGAAGCCAAATGCCCGGACATAATTTCATGCGGAGCAATCAAAGAAGAAATTGTTCTGATGAAAATAAAAAAAGGAGAAACTTTAATAGATATAGGGACTGGTCAATCAAATTATCTATTAAAACTTTCTCAAATTGTTGGAAAAAACGGAAAAGTTATCACGACCGACATTAATCCAAACTCCAAAATATATGGGGAGTGGAAATTAAATACTATTATTTCTTCTGGCTTATATAAAAAACAATTAATCGGACAGGAAGTCGGAAAAAATATAGTATTTAAAATTAATTCTGCCGACGATTTAATGTTAGACGAGGAAATTGCCGACAGAATTTTACTTATTCAAGTTCATCTTTATAATAGAGATGGACCAGAATATCAAAATATTGTATTTACGAAAAGTATTATAAAATCTCTCAAAAAAAGAGGGAAAATAATACTTATCGACTATTACAAAAAAGAACATAAAAATTTACCGTCAGATATTGCAATAAAGAAAATAAAAAATATCTATGGTAAATTTAATTGTAAAATAATAAGAAAATTTCGTCTTAAGACCAGAGGAAAATGGGACGAAGTTTACGGAGTGGAATTAATAAAAATCTGATTTATTTCCCTGGTTAATTATTAACCAGGGATTTTTATTTAATGTCCTTGTCCAATTATTGCCCAATAATTACCTTGGTATACCGCATAAATTATTTCATTATTAATAATCGAGGTGGCCGATCCATCTGAACCTTTTACTAAAGATATACCATTAAATTGACTTACAGATCCACCGCTTGTATTATTAACAGTAATAGTCCTGCCCGTTAGTGCATCAGGCGTTTGGGTACAATTAGGTTGAGTAGTACAAATATAATAATTATTATTCCCTTCAACAACAAAATCGCTGTCTTGAATTGTAATGGTTCCGGAGTTACCTTCCACATAATTAAAATTGATATAAGGATGACCACTACCAAAACCTATACCATGATCTCCACTATTAAGATCATAAAAAATGATAGCACTATTAACTGTCGTATCTATTAAAGTTAGCGCACCAGACATATCCACTCCATTCCCTCCAGGCTGAAATTTTAATCTCGCCGCACCGGACGACGACACAATACCATGGTTATCGCCAAATTGAATATCATTAGAATTTATCAATAAATTAGCATTTTGTATTTCAATCTCATCTGTTGATTCATCATTAAAAACAATTTGACCAAATGCTGCACCTAAGCCAATGTATGAACCATTTTGCAAATAAATATTCCCCCCGGATGTAATATCACTACCTGATTCAATTGTAGAAGCTACATTCAAACTGCCACTATCAATAATAATATTACCATTGTTATTTATCGTCATAATATCATTGTCATTTTGATCCATAAAATAAAAATTTTCGTCACCTACTAATATTGCCCCTTCACCATCTACTTGCAACGTATAATCGCCACTTACATTATGAGAGAAACTTCCATTAGTAGTTCCTCCAGTTAGACCTAGTTTACTATCCAATTGAGATTGAGTTGTAGAAACAGAAGTTGAAAGATTATTTAACTGACCTTGAATATTTGATGTAGATCCTGTTAAATAATTCAATTCATTGGCAGAAGCATTTACCGCTACAGAATTTAATTGAAAACCACCCATGGCATTTATCACACCACTAGTCACATCAATACCGCCACTAGTTTTAATTTGTCCTGAAATATCAATACCACCAGTAGAATTCAAAGCTAAAATATTATTAGCGTTTGTTCCCACTTCTTTGCCATCAAGTCTTTTACTATTAAGAGCCATTGCCGAAGCAGCAATTTGTCTTCGTGGAGTCATCTCACTATCAGTACCGACTTTAATACCAAGATAATATTCATTAGCATTAAAATCGATATTTATTGGATTTATCGAACCTAAAATTGCCGAAAATACTCCGTTTTGCACAGTCACATTTTGTGTCTCGATCCACGCCGCGTCAGTTGTTTGCGCATCAGTATAAATTGCAAATCTCACACTATAAGTACCATTTGCTACAGCATTGCCACTTGTGTCAGTCAAACGTCCCTGATAAGAAAGACGTGAGGCAAAACTAGCGTATGATGTCATTGGCAATATCAAAGATACAATCAATGCAAAAAAGATTAAAAAATTAATATTCCTAATATTTAAATAATTAGTATTAATAATCCCTCCTTGATAGAAATTAAATTGTATTTATTAAATATATTATAACAATTTATTTTTTTAAAAACAAAGTATCATTGTGTATATTCTACTTGTTCACCTGTTTTAGTTTGATCAATATTTAACCCCCAGTTTCCAAACTCAATTAATCCTAAAAGATAAGCAAAGCCAACTAATATAATTGCCAAACCAATTAATTTCCACATCGAGTAGGTTCCACCCATTCCTAAATATTTTTCTGCAAAAGAACTCTTCCCAAAGGTTCTAACAATCGGTTCATTATATTTCATAATAGCTAGTCCTATTGCAAAAGCAACTAAAAACACTAGTATTTTAATAAACATATATAACCTCCAACAATTAGCACTATTAATTGTATAACCACACCCCAATACCATTTATTTAGACTAAGTTTATAATGAACTTTTTTATGAAATCTATTCATTTCTGATATAACTGGTATATATCTATCTTTGACCAATGATAATTTTCCATTTTTCCATGAAACAAAAAATATTTTATCAAGGAAATCAACCATAAAAGTTGTCATACCACCAATAATAATATTAATATCTTGATTAATTTCATAAAAATACCACATCATTGCAAGTGCCAGTAATATATCACCAATTACCAATACCCAATCCCACAGATCAAAGGTAATTTTTCCTTGTGGATTACCATGACGTACTCCACTATCATAATGAGGTAGCATATCCAATAGATAATGACTTGCAAAAGATAATAAAGCAACTAAATAAGGATTATCGATCTTGGCTCCAATGGCACAACCAATAGCCACATGAGGTGTTATAAGCATAAAATTTATTTTTATTTTATTAATAAAATTATATCAAAAAATCATCATTTACCAATGATGATTAGTGTGGTGGACCGGACAGGACTTGAACCCGCTACCTCCTCAGTGCAAATGAGGCGCTCTACCAGGTGAGCTACCGGCCCTTATATTTGGTGCGCATGGGAGGTCTCGAACCTCCGACCTCGTCATTATCAGTGACGCGCTCTAACCCCTGAGCTACATGCGCAAACCTGTTTTTTGTATGATTAAATAACACTGACTTTAATCATATTAGCAAAAATCTTTTATTTTATCAAGATAAAAAAAACTTTTTCGTAAATTTTAAAAATATTGCTGTAAGCAAAGGAACAGTAAAATTATCATTAGCTCCAATTGGCAAAGCCTCTATCACTGTTGCAAAAATTGCTGCAATAGCTAATAGTCCAAAAGGTAAACCTACATATCCAGATAAAATATACGCTATCAAAAAACAAGCAATAAAATGTGCCAAACTTCCTTCTAAACTTTTACCATCAAATATTTTTATTTTTCCGTATTCCAATCCAAAAAATTTCGCAAAAACATCACCAAAAATCAAAAAACAAATAGATACGATTGCAATATTTTTATCAAACAATAAAATACTTAAAAATATCGACAAAAAGAATAAAGTTAGGGAAGAAAAACGTTTTTTTTCACGAGACTTAAAAAGTACTTTCGTTTTATCAAAAAAATAAAAGTTAACTTTTTTTGACATTAAACGCAATAAATCCAAAGTTAAAAATGGCAAAGTCAATCCTCCAACTACCCAAAGAATAGTCTCTTTGCTCCACCAAAAAGCATATAGTATCGGTATTAATATAGCTACTGGTCTCATAAAAGTTCGCCACGGCAATAATTCTTTCAAAGTTGACTCTTTAAGCTTAAATAAATTTTTCTTTTTAGCAGTATATAAAGATAGTACAATCAGATAAACAATAATTATGTAAGTAAAAATCTTTACATCACTCCACGGATAATTATAAATCATAATTGCTAAACTCGGCATTGTTGTCAATGTAACAAATTCCACAGCGCGAGTAATAATATAAATACAAATTACAACAACCGCAAGCACCAAAATTCCTTCCATAGACAACGATTTTTCATCTACCATCAAAAATAAAAAAAGCACCAATAAACCTGCACAAGTTGCTGCACCCTGTCCACCACGAAATTGCAAGTAAAAAGGAAATATATGACCAACAATCGCTGCTATACCTGCAAGAAAAATAAATATTTGATCTGCATGTAACATATAGGCAACACCAAAAGCAACAATTCCTTTTAGTAGATCAAATAGCACAGTTACAATTCCCGCCATCACTCCGATTTCTTTAAAGGCATTTGTTGCTCCAGCGTTATGATCACCGATTGTCCGTATATCAGTTTTACGAATTATTTTTCCCAAAAAGTATGCCGGGGAAATTGTTCCGATTAAATAACCAATAATTATTACCAGAATATCAATCATTATCATTTTTTACCTCACTTTTACAAATCATTCTCTTTAATTTCTATTGTTTGCCCTCTACCAATTTGTCCGGTTATTAGTTCTTTAGCAATTTTATTTTCAATTTTTTCTTGTATCAATCTTCTCAAAGGTCGTGCTCCAAATACGGGGTCATATCCAGTATTTGCAATTTTTTTGATAGCTTCCGGTGTGACATTTAAACTAATGTTTTTTTCTATCAAAGTTGCGTTCACATTTTCAATCATTAATTTTACAATTTGCATGATTTCTTCCAATGTCAAAGGCTTAAAACATACTATTTTATCAAATCTATTAATAAACTCTGGTCTAAAAATGTTTTGCTCTAATAAATAATCAGTAATAATCTTTCCCAATTTATCACTTGATAAATTATCATTTAAATATTGTCTAATCTTTTCACTGCCAGCATTAGAGGTAGCAATAATTATTGTATTAGTAAAATCAATTGTCCTACCCGTAACATCAGTTAGCCTACCATCATCAAGAATTTGTAAAAACAGATTCAATACATTTGCATGCGCTTTCTCCAATTCATCAAACAATATTAAAGTGTATGGATTATTTCTTACTCCTTGAGTAAGTCTTCCAGGTATAACTTCATTACCGTTTTTAGTTCCAATTAATTGCCCAATTGCATTTACACTTTGAA
>CAZFAN010000043.1:0-6272 GCA_964516525.1 uncultured Candidatus Saccharibacteria bacterium
AACAGGTTTCGGTTTTAAGACAGAATCATACAATACCATGAATGGTTCACGCGAAGGCACTATCCAAGAACAATCGAATCTTTTTGGTAAAAAATTTTATTATAAATTTAATTATCAAGAAATAAAAGAAAAAATAGAAAATATTGCTACAAGTGCCGGGTATAAACTAGAATATCAGATATTACCAGTTAAATAATATTTAGGAGAGAATATATGCAAGAAGAAGTTTGTTGTCCAAAATTCGATCCGACTCCTTGGGATAATAAAGAATTTAATTGGGAAAATAAAAAGTTTATCAAGAGCAATGTTTTTAGTCTTATGTATATGCCATTAAATTTTGGAGGAGTAATTTCAAAATTAATGAAAAAAGTTGATGCCACCGGTAGAAAATTGGAAGGTAATTTATGCTTATCTGACCATACCTCAAAATGGAATATGGATATTTATCTTGCTGTTGATGATATCGTACCAGAGGCTGACAATGTAACAATTTCTGGTAAATTTGTTAGTAAAGTTTATGAAGGAGACTTTAAGGATACTGGTAAGTGGTCGCAAGACTTTAAACAATATGTAGAAAGTAAAAATTATAAGATAGAAAAATGGTATATGTGGTACACTACGTGTCCCAAATGTGCTAAAAAATATGGTAAAAATTACACTGTAATTATTGCCAAAGTAAAATAATTTTAAATAAATCATTAATAAATTTATGAACATAACATTTGAAGATTTTGAAAAGATTGAAATCAAAATAGGTAAAGTGAAATCTGCAGAAAAAATTCCTGACGCTGATAAATTATTAAAATTAATTTTTGATTTTGGTGACGAAGAAAGACAAGTGCTTTCTGCTATTGCTTTGTCATATCCTGATCCGAGTGTGCTAGTTGGTAAAGAAATCCCAGTTATTACTAACCTTGAGCCTCGAACAATCAGAGGATATGAAAGTGCTGGTATGATCATGGCTTTAGGCAATGAAGATGATGTTGTATTGCTCCAACCTGATCGTGAAGTGCCACCCGGAACCATTGTCAAGTAAAAAACTTGTCATATATTTAGCACGTCAAGCATGTGCTGGTTGACATCTTAAGAAAATCCTACTATTATAATATTGCAAAAATAATAAGGTTATATCTTAAAAACTCTAAGTATGAAAAAGAGCTTACTTTTTTCACTATATTTATTTGGAGAAATTGGTTTTAGCGTGAGTATCCCCTTGGTTGGGTTGGCACTATTGGGCCGATACTTAGATAGGATATTCAATACAAATCCTTATTTATTTATAACAGGAATAATTATTGCAACAGTTATTGTTTATTTTTTCTTAAAAAAAATTATCAATAAGTATTCCAAACAAAAAATTAATTAAATTATGGAAATTTCACTAGCAGCAGAAACAATTGGACACATTGGATCATTTCCAATTACGAACTCATTTTTAACGAGTTTAATAGCGTCTTTAGTATTGATTGTGATTGCTGTGATTGTCCGCGTTAGCATCAAAGCTACACCAGATGGCGCACAAAATGCAGTAGAAATAGTTTTCGAATTTTTAATTAGTCAAATTGAAAGCGTTTTTGGCTCATTTGATGAAGCAAAAAAATATTTTCCTTTATTGGCTACCATATTTTTATTTGTATTAACAAATAACTGGCTGGGATTATTGCCAGGAGTTGGCACAATCGGTATCAACGAAGTTGTACATGGTAAAGAAGTATTGATTCCACTTTTTCGTTCAGGAAACGCTGATTTAAATACAACTATTGCTTTGGCTTTTTTGGCTGTATTCTTTGTACAGATATTTGGTATTTTAGGAATTGGCCTAGGTAAATATTTAGGCAAATTTTTTAATTTTTCCAATCCTATTCATTTCGGCGTAGGATTGTTAGAAATTGTTTCTGAAATATCGAGAATTGTTTCCTTTGCTTTTCGTTTGTTTGGTAACATTTTTGCCGGAGAAGTATTGTTGATGGTTATTGCGATGTTAGTGCCTTATGTTGTGCCAATGCCATTTTATATTATTGAATTATTTTTCGGTTTTATTCAGGCATTGGTATTTACCATGCTTACAATAGTATTTATTCGTATGGCTACCTTAAAAGAACATTAATATTTATCGTTTCAAGTGTATTAAAGAAATTATCATATTTTAAATTTCTTCAATACAGTCGAAATGACAATATATAAATAAATAGATCCGCCAATTAATAATAATTAAATAATACGGCGGAATCACAGGAGTAAATATGGATTCAGAATCAATCAAATTAATCGCAGCAGGTGCAACAATTGCAATTGGTGCTATCGCGCCAGCATTTGCAATCGGTCTTATCGGTTCAAAAGGTCTTGAAGCTATTGGACGCAATCCAGAAGCAGCTGGAAAAATTCAAGGTCCAATGGTATTAGCTATTGCGTTTGCAGAAGCTATTGCTATTTATGCTTTAGTTATCGCTCTTATCGTAAAATTTGTTTAAATTAATATTTAAGAATTTTTTATGGAAGCATTAGGAATTAATTTTAAGTTAATTATTGCGCAAATTATTAATTTTTCCTTGCTTTTAATAGTTTTAAATTATTTGCTTTACAAGCCAGTTGTTAAAATGTTGACTGAGCGTAAAGAAAAAATACGCAAAGGTTTAGAAGACGCCGATGCAGCCAAGAAGAGCTTGGAAAAAGCTCATGAAGCAGTACAAACCATTAAAGAGCAATCAAAAGAAGAAATTAATCAAATTTTTAAAGAAGGCAAAGATCAAGCCAGTCTTGAAGCTGCCCAAATTCAACAAAAAGCGCAAGCTACTGCAACAGAAATTATTAAAAATGCTGAAGCAGAAGCAAAGCGTCTCAAAGAGCAAAGTCTAAAAGATGCGCAAAATGAGATTGCTTCTTTAGTGACATTGGCAGTAGATAAAATTATCAACTCTGATCTTTCTGAAGAAGAAAAAAAGAAGTTGGTGCAAAAATCAATTCAAAATATCTAAATTATGAAATATACCAATCAACTTTACGCCCAAGCATTGGCACAATCACTCAATGATGCTCATGACAATAAACAAATTGCCAAGGATTTTTGGTATGTTTTGCAGAAAAATAAACAATATCGCAACTTACGAAAAATACTTGATAATCTAGACGAAATTGGTGCTTCTAGCGAAGGTAAAACATTGGTAAAAGTATATTCTGGCAAAGAATTAGACGATTCGACACGCCAAGAGATTATGAATGTTATGAAGAAGAAAATAACAGGTTCTCTTAAAATTGTTGAAATAGTCGATAAAAATATTTTAGGTATTATTTTAAAATACAATGATAAAATTTTAGATTTATCAATTAGTGGAAAAATTAATAGATTTAAGCAGACACTTTTGCAATAAAAGGAATTAATATGACAAAATTTAACGCAATCGAGGAATTAAAGAAGGAAATTTTATCTTTTGATACCTCGGTCAAAGAAGAACCATTTGGTGAGGTTGCTGAAGTAGGCGATGGTATCGTGCGTATTTATGGACTTAAAGACGCAAAAAGCGGTGAATTACTAAAAATTGAAACTGCAAACGGTACTATCGACGCCTTAGCGCTAAATTTAGAAGAATCTTCAGTTGGTGCAATTGTTCTTGGCGCCTATGAATCAATCAAAGCTGGAGATAAAGTAAAAACCACTGGAGAAGTTGTAAAAATTCCAGTTGGAGATAATATTATCGGTCGTGTAGTTGACCCACTTGGTAAGGCTATTGATGGTAAAGATGATATCAAGATGGAAAAAATGATGCCAGTAGAAAAAGTAGCTCCTGGAGTTATTACTCGTCAAGGTGTAACTGTACCTTTGCAAACTGGTATTAAAGCAATTGATGCTATTATTCCAATAGGTCGCGGACAACGCGAACTTATTATTGGTGATCGTGGTACAGGAAAAACAGCAATTGCAATTGATGCTATTATCAATCAAAAAAATCTTGATCCAAAAACTCGCCCGATTTGTATTTATGTTGCTATTGGGCAGAAAAAATCAAAAGTATCTCGTATCGTTGCAAAATTGCAAGAAACAGGTGCTTTGGAATACACAATTGTTGTTGTATCTAGTGCCTCAGATGCTTCTCCTTTGACCTATATTGCTCCTTATGCAGGTTGTGCAATTGGTGAATATTTTATGGAAAAAGGAAAAGACGTACTAGTAGTGTATGATGATCTTACAAAACATGCTTGGGCATATCGTCAGGTTTCTTTATTGCTACGTCGTCCACCGGGACGTGAAGCTTATCCTGGAGATGTATTTTATTTGCACTCAAGATTATTAGAAAGATCAGCACGTCTTAATAAAAATTTTGGAGGTGGATCTATTACAGCACTTCCTATTATTGAAACGCAAGCCGGAGACGTATCAGCGTATATTCCAACCAATGTAATTTCTATTACTGATGGACAGATATTTTTGGAATCAGATTTATTCTATCAGGGTGTACGCCCAGCTTTAAACATTGGTATATCTGTATCACGTGTTGGTGGTGCAGCACAAATCAAAGCTATGAAGAAAGTTGCTGGTAAGCTTAAATTAGAAATGGCTCAGTACAGAGAATTAGCATCTTTTAGTCAGTTTTCTTCTGATCTTGATCCAGCTACCAAAAAAGTTATTGAACGTGGTAAACGTATGACTGAGATTCTAAAACAGCCACAATATGCACCAATGAGTGTGGAAGAACAAGTAGTTATTCTTTATGCCGGTATCAATGGATATCTTGATGGATATGAAGTATCAGAAATTGTTGCTGCTGAAGATGAAATTTTACGCATGGCTAGAATAAATATTAAAGATGTTCTAGAAAATATTCGTACAACTGGTGAAATCAGTGAAAAAGATGATGAAAAATTAAAGAAATTTTTATCTGATAATACAAAGAAAATCGTTGAAGATAAAAAAGAAGAAACAAAATAACAAATATCTATGAGTTCAACTGCTCAATTTCGTCGCAGAATTAAATCAATCAATAATACGAAGCAAATCACTCGTGCAATGCAGATGATTTCTTCTATTAAGATGCAAAAGGCTACAAAAAAGATTCAAGACAGCCGTGCTTATATTCAAAATGCTTGGAATATTTTAGCAAAGCTTACAAAAATGAGTCTGCCTAGCGATCATCTATTGCTATCTTCTCCAGTTAAGGCTACAAAAATAGCTGTTATTCTTGTGTCTTCGGATAGAACATTATGCGGATCTTATAACTCGGATATATTTAAACGTTATTTACGATTTATTAAAGAAAATATTTCACAAGGTAAAGCAATAGAAAATGTTGACGTTATCGCTATTGGTAAACGTGGTGCTGATTTTGTAAAGAAAAATAATCTAGGTAACATTATTGCTGAATTCAACGGTTTTGAAAACGGAGTAAATTTTGATCAAATTATTCCTATTTCGAAATTATCAAATGATGAATATCTTAATAAAAAATATAAAAAAGTTGTGGCAATATATTCTCATTTTGAATCATTGATAAGTCATCTGCCAGTTGCTAAACAAATTTTGCCGATTGTAGATAGTCACATTGACGAAGCTCGTTTATGGCAAGATACTGATCAGTCAAAAGCTGATTATACATACGAACCAGATGCAATATTGATCATAGAAACAATTTTATCTCAAATTGTGCGCACGCAGATTTACGGTGCTATTCTTGAAGGCAATGCATCTGAACAATCAGCGCGTATGCTTGCTATGCAAAATGCAACTGACAATGCGCAAAATCTGATTAAAGAGCTTACGCTTTTATATAATACTGTAAGACAAAATTCAATTACTGCTGAGATTTCTGAGATCGCCAACGCCGCTGAAGCAATGAAATAATTAAATTTTTAAAATAAATATTCGCAAATAAGAGGTTATTATGCAAAAAGGAATTATCACACAAATAGTAGGAGTGGTGGCAGACGTTCGTTTTAAAGATGGTTTGCCTAAAATTTATGATGCGCTTGAGTGTGAACATGATGGCAAGAAAATAGTTTTCGAAGTTGAATCACATCTTGATGATGAAACTGTTCGAACTGTTGCCATGAGTTCTACTGACGGATTAAAAAGAGGAATAGAAGTTGTTGCTCTTGGCAAACCTATTTCTGTTCCTGTTGGTGAAAAAGCACTTGGTCGTATGATGAATGTTACAGGAGAAGCAATTGATGGAAAAGATGCAAAAATATCAGATATTACATACCCGATTCACCGTGAATCACCAAAATTTGCCGAACAAGGTACTAAAACAGAAATTTTTGAAACAGGTATTAAAGTTATC
>CAZFAN010000044.1:0-6257 GCA_964516525.1 uncultured Candidatus Saccharibacteria bacterium
AATATATAGTGGCTAATAATAGTTTTTTAAAAGGTTCAATATTTTTTTTAAATTTTATAGCTTTTAAAAAAATATAGATAAATGAAGGTAGAAAACTAGTTATTAAAGTCGGTATATTAACTCCTAATCCTATTAAGAGAGTTGATGACAGGGCAATTAAATAAATATATTTTTTATTGTTGTTTTGAAATAAATTATGAATTAATCCAAGCAATAGAGGTGTAAATATCAAAGATAATATTAAAGAATTACTTGGCGGTGTATACAAAACAAAAACGAATGGGCAGACCATATAGTATAAAACAGCTAAAGCCATAGCAGGCGTTTTTAATTTAGGGTAAAAAGATTTTATTAAGTAATAAAAAGAAAAGCCAGTACTTATAGTCAGACAAAATTGCCAAATCTTTTCGACAGTTAATAATTTAAAACCGAGTATTTTAAATAGTGCCCAAAAAGTTAAATATGGAAAAGATTCATTTGTATATGTAGTTGTAGAAATTCCTAAAAAATATTTATTTGTCCATGAAGTTAGCAAAGATTTGATTATTTCATAAGGAAATCCCATAAAAGGGGCATCGCCGCCCATTATATAACTATTATTTTTAAACCAAAAAATAGTTATCGCGCCGATAATAAATATTAATATAATAATTATAATATTTTTAAATTTAAGTTCCATTTTTTAATATTGAATAATTTAAATATATATTCTTGAATTATAAATTATTTTCTTGTTAGATATTTAATTCCTACCAAAAATCTTAAATAATACATGCCGAATGTATATTGCGGATGGCTACAAACCTTTTTCCATTTACCATTTTCTAGAAAAACGCCAAAATAACGATATCCTAACCCAAGTTGTTTTTTTAAATCAGGATCATTTTTGCCCCATTTGGTTATATATGTATCAAAACTTGTTGCGTAATAACCTTTTTTGTCTAAATATTTTTTTAGATCAAATTCCGATTCATTATGATAAATAGTTGCCCCGTGTTTTTTTGGATCAACTCCTTTATTTTTAATAAATTTTTCTAGTGCCCATGTATTCCATGTATGTTTGGTATCTAATAGACCAATTTTTCCAATTTTTTTCATTTTTTTATCAATATCCCAATCTTCGGGGCCACTCATAGAAATATCAAATCCTCCAGATTGAACAAATTTTTCTTTATCAAAAAATCTAGCCCCGTCAATTACGGTTCCGTCATAAAAAGTTCGTTCGAAACGTCTTACTTGGCTAAAATAATTATTTCCTAAAACAATTTCTTTGATATGAAGTGCTACATATTTTTTATCTTGCATCATTTCAACAGCGCATTGTACCAAATCCGGAGATAGTAGCATGTCAGCATCAACAAACATAACATATTTGCCGTCTGATTTATCGATCATGCCATAGTTTCTTTGTGCTGATCTTTCTGGTCCTTTGGTAAACACTTTATCTATATACTTTTTTGCAATTTCACAGGTTTTATCATCTGAACCGTTATCAATAACAATAATTTCAATATTGCTATACAACTGCTCCTTTATACTTTTTAAGCAATTTTCAATATTTTTTTCTTCGTTTTTGGTTGTAATAACAATTGAAACTAATGGATTATTTTTCATCTTCACAATCGCATTTTTGTTTATTTTTTCCAAAATCTGTCAAATGACCAATTACTTTTTTACCAGCGCGACCTAGAAATTTTACATCTTCCCAACTGCGGATAGATGCAATTTTACGCATGATAAATTTAGGAGTCATAAATACTTTATAAAGTTCCTGAGTTAGCTCTTTGACGTCTTTGGTGGTAAGCGGAGATTTCATCACCTGTTCTCGTTGATCAAAGCGATCATAATCATCAAATCTCAATAGATCATTTTCTTTGCAATATTTGTATAGCGGAGTACCAGGATAAGGAATAACAATTGTCGCTTGCAAAGTATCAACATATCCTTTGTCAAACATTTTTTTAGCATAATTAATTGTGTTTTTTGCATCTGTACGTGTTTCCCATGGGTAGCCTATCATAGCGGTAATATGAGGCTGTAATCCTGCTTTTTTTGCCATGCGTAAGCCATTTTCTACGTCAGCTAGTTTAATATTTTTGTTGATGCGATCAAGAGTTTTTTGATTGGCCGACTCAAATCCAAACAATACAAATCTAAACCCAGCTTTGGCCATCAGATCCCAGTCTGCTTGTTTGAGTGCTCCAAAACGCATATTGCAATCCATGACAACTTTTTTGTTGTATCCGCGTTCTATCATGCCTTTGCAAAATTCTGTAAGCCAATTGCCAATAGGAAAGCTTCCAGAGTCGTCCATAATTTCTTTGACATGATATTTTTCTATTAATACCCCAATCTCGTCCAATACACTTTTTACCGAACGACGACGGTAGTTTGGATATAGTGTCGTCCAAGAACAAAAAGTACATTTACCCCACCAGCAATCACGGGCAGACATAAGATATGTACCGGGTGTATATTTGTAGTTTCCGTTTTTGTTGGCATAAAGTTCCCACTCTGTTAGATCTCTGTCGATTGGTGGCAAGTCATCAAGTTTATGATTAAGAACAAAATGACCAGTGCTAACAGGCATATCATATTTATCACGTAGCCAAATTCCTGGTTCAAGATCAGTTTTTTTAGTAATATGGCTAACAAGATTTGATGCTAAAAAGTCATAATTTCCACCTGTTAAGATGTAGTCAACTTTACTATTTTTCATACATTCTTCAGGCTCAGCTGTAGCATGATCACCATAAAGTACAACAATAATTTTTGGCCATGTTTTTTTAATCTCGTTGATAAAAAGCCAGTGACGTTTGATAACTGGAGTTTTCGATTCGATTAATATCATGTCAGGCTTTTCATTTTTGATAATTTCCCAGTATTCATCCGCACTTTGTTCTTTGGCTATCCCGTCGCCCCAAATTACTTTGTGTCCTTGAGATTGCAACAATGTTGCCATTTGCGCTGGCACTACAGGATAAATATAGGTCGGATTATTAAACCATTGAAATTGTCTATTTTGTCCTAAGCAAGGGACTCCCTTTTCCGATGGAAGGGGAGGAAAAGCAATCATTATTTTCATCTGAAAATTTCCTTTAAGTTAAAATTATGTAATATTCTAAAAGTTATAAAATATGTTTCTGGCTGCGTCTGATAACTAAATTGATCTATAAGCATGTGGCCAAGATAAGCCAGCGTTACAACTATGGCTAAGTCATAATGAATCGGCTTTTTGTCAATTGCAGGCAAAATAAATAAGATAAATCCCCACCAAATAATTAGCCACTCCCAAGCATGCAATAATACATAAACCTTGCCACTTATTGTAAAATATTCGCCTGTTGCCAGTTGTTTCAAATTTGCATGTGCCAACAAATAATCAAATATATGATCAATGTCCAAACACAATCCCACTAAACATACTATAATTACCAATGATATTTTTCGGTACCGCCAATATGCAAATATTGCAACAATTAGGGTAACTAAAATATGTAAAGTTTCATGCTGCCAAAAACTCATATTTGACAAGTAAGATTATGTTTATATGATATCATGCGTTATTCTTTAAATCAATCTGTTAAATCTACTGACTTTTTTTGTTGTGTGTGCTTGCAGAAATATCAACAGAAAAATATCCTTTAATAAATCTTATGCCGTAATAAATATGTGTACCAATTATATATGGTATGGTGGCAATTCCAACCAACGGATTGAGATGCCTTATAGAAATAACCAATACATCAACTATAATTAATAGTAAATATAAGGCTAGTGGAAATAGTAAGACATAATTCCATAATCCCAAATTCCAATGCAATATAGGTATCAACATCTCAAATATTGCAAGTATCAATAAATATATGACAAACAAGCTCGGACATAAATAAAACAGTTTTAAAGAATTTTCTGGATAATGTCTGGCAAAATGACCGCGATGAAGTCCATAATTGCCATTTTGTCGTAAATGTTTTACAAGCGATGCTCGACGGTGATGATAAACAATTGCTTTTGGCTGGTAATAAATTTTTCCGTAGTTTAATAAATCACGGCAAAGTTTAGTATCTTCTCCGGGCCAGAAACGTTTATCAAATCCCCCGGTTGCGATAAAAGCTTCTTTTTTGACCAACAGGTTCACACTTGGCCAATCATCTACGTATTCACCTTTGCCAACACTAATAAAACGATTGCGTGCTTTGCCTCCTCCAATAAAGGATTCACTCATTGCTCCAGAAGCTTTTTGCAATATAGAGTCTGATTTTGGTGTGACTGCTGGGCCACCAACAGCGACAATTCTTTTGTCGCGCAATTTTCTAATTGCTATTTTGAGCCAGTCTTTTTTGGGATAAGCATCGTCATCAAGAAACGCGATAATTTTACCATTGGCGTGTTTTACTCCAATATTTCGTTTGGTCGATGGATTTGATGTTTTTGTGGCAATGATACGAGTTTTTTCCCATTTTGTATCACTTTTTTCATTGGGTAAAACAATAATTTCAAAATTTGGATAGTCCAATTTTAAAATTTCAGGAATTGATTCCTCGAGATAATCATTGAGTTCGATAACAGGAATGATAATAGACACTAAGGGATTTTTCATAAACTTTATCTTCCAATTGATTTGTAGATAAAACCATCTTTCTTCATTGTTGCTGGGTCATAAATATTTCGAGTGTCAAAAACTATTGGAGTTTTTAAATTTTTCTTTAAGGCATCTAGATCAAGCTGACTAAATTCATTCCATTCAGTCATAATAAGTAGCGCGTCAGTATTTTTAGTAGCCTCAAGCGGAGATTTGAAATATTTAACATCCTTTAATACTAACTTTGCATTTTCTTCGGCAACTGGGTCATAAGCATTAATTTTAATACCATTTTCTTGCAGTGATTTGATAATATCAATTGCTGGTGCCTCACGAATGTCGTCAGTCTCTGGCTTAAAAGCAATTCCCCATATGGCAACAGTTTTATTTTTTGGTGTTTTTAAAGTTTTCAACAAGTTATCCACAATATGTTCTCTTTGTGCATGGTTAACATTTTCAACTTCTTCTAAAATATTAAAATGATAATCATGACGACGCGCAATCTGTATAAGTGCTTTTACATCTTTAGGAAAACAGCTTCCACCATACCCTGCTCCTGCTGATAAGAAAGCATATTTACCGATACGTTTATCTAGCTTCATGCCTTCTGACACCATGTTTACATCGGCGCCGACTCGTTCACAAATATTTGCCACGGAATTGATAAAAGATATTTCTGTTGCAAGCAGTGAATTAGAAGCATATTTTATCATTTCTGCTGTTTCAATATTGGTAAACAATATTGGGGCGTTTAGTGGTTTATATAGTTCGCGCATGAGTTTTTTTGCTTTTGCGCTAGCATGTCCAATAACAACTCTATCAGGATGCAAGAAATCTCCTAGCGCTGAACCCTCACGTAAAAATTCAGGATTAGATACTACGTCAAAATCACCTTTGTAATATTTTTTAATAGTGTTTGCTACCATTTTTCCTGTACCAATTGGTACTGTACTTTTATCAACGACAATCTTATAGCCATTGGCAGCTTTAGCAATAGATTCTGCAGCAGCTAATACATATTGTAAGTCAGCTGATCCATCTTCTTGTGGAGGGGTGCCAACAGCAATAAATATAATTTGTGATTTTTTTACTGCATCGTCGAATTTGGTTGTAAAATTTATTCTGCCAGCTTTAACATTTTTTGCAACTAGGTCGTCCAATCCCGGTTCATAAATTGGAATTACTCCTTTTTTTAGATTGGAAATTTTCTTTGGATCGATATCAACACCAATCACATCATTGCCAAGTTCAGCAAAACAAGTTGCTGTCACAAGTCCTACATACCCTACGCCAAGAACTGCAATTTTCATCGTTACTCCTTTATTTTACTAGATTATTATTTATAAATTGTTTTTAAAAAATTCTAAAGTTTTTTCCAACCCTTCATCAAGCGAAACTTTTGGTGACCAACCTAATTTTTTCTTGGCCAAAGTAATAATCGGTTTTCTTTGTTTTGGATCATCTTTTGGCAAAGGCTTAAATATAATCTTTGATTTTGTGCCTGTTAGTTTGATAACTTTTTGTGCCAATTCTAATATTGTAAATTCACCAGGGTTACCAATATTAAATGGCCCTTCCTCACGAGATTTCATCATAGCAATAATACCACCTACCATGTCAGATACATAGCAAAATGATCTTGTTTGTTTGCCATCTCCATATACAGTAATAT
>CAZFAN010000045.1:0-1401 GCA_964516525.1 uncultured Candidatus Saccharibacteria bacterium
TGCCTTGAAATATTAATTTTAAACTTCTGGGATACTTTGAATAGTAGTATTTCCACCTGTAAGCTGGTTGATAATCCATCCACCAATTGCCCAAGAAGCAAGTACAATTACTAGACCAATAATAGCATCAATCAATAATTTTCTAGCTTTACCTGAAGCTTCTTCGTTACCTGAAGAAGTTAGATACATGATACCGCCAACAAGAAATAAAACAACAAATGCAACAGCAGCAATCAAAATTACAACACTAAAAATGGTTCTAATTGATTGACCAAAATTACTAAAAGTCGATGGTACAGCAGTTGGCTGAGCAATAGCTAAAGCTTGATTTGCAAACATAAAACTTGCAAATATTCCGAGCCATGCTTTCTGTAAAAATGTGCTTATTTTAGACATTTTTCCTCCCTAATGAATATTATAAATTAATTATTAATATTATATCAAACGACTAAAAAATAACAAATAAACTTATTAAGATGAAGTAGTGGCAAACGCTTTGATAAGAAATGAAGATATTCCCCATGCCGCCAGCATTACAATTAAGCCAATGACAGCATAAAGTATCAATTTTTTTGCTTTTTCTGCTTTTCCTTCATCACCGGCTGCAGTAATAAACATCACTCCGCCAACTAAAAGTACAACAACAAAGCCAATTTGTCCGATAGCCCAGATGACTTTCACAACAAAAGTTACTACACTTTCCAAACTTGGAGAAGGCAAATTCGCTGGCTTGGCAGGAAGCGGTACGCTCCCAGAAGATGATCCAGCAGTTGATCCCGATGTACTAGTTGTTGATGTGGAGACATCTGTACCAGCACCTATAGATGTAGGTAATGTTACTCCAGTGTCTCCAATCCCTATATCTGCATGTGCTATCTGGCAGTCAAATAAAAAACCAATTGCAAATATAATAAATATTCCAATAATTAAATTAAAAATTTTTGTTTTCATAAAATAATTTTATATAAATTTATTTGCCAGTAGTTGGTGTAGTAGCAGCTGGTACTGGTAGACCAGTTGTACTTGCAACTGAAGGAGTAGTTCCTCCGGCCGATGTAGCTGCTCCGGAAGTGCCACCATCATTTGAGTTTTTGAGTCTATCAATAATCCAAGTTCCAGCTGCCCATGCCGCTAATACAATTACAAGTCCAATCACCGCATCAATCATAAGCTTTCTTGCCTTGGATGATCCTGCCTCGTCTCCCATGCTGGTAAGATACATTACGCCTCCAACAAGCAATAATACAACAAAGGCAATCTCAGCAATTGTTATGACTGCGCTAAAAACTGTACTAATGGTATTTTGCATACCTTGTTCGCCTTCTCCATAAGCTGAATTTGGGCTCAAAGTAATTTGAAAATTTCCAGAACCAAAAGTATATGCTTTGGCAGGAGTAACAC
>CAZFAN010000045.1:1411-6105 GCA_964516525.1 uncultured Candidatus Saccharibacteria bacterium
AGTAACACCGATCAAGCTAATAAATAATGCTACAAATAAAATTAAAATAGATTTTTTCATAAAATATTTTTGTTATTTTGTTTTAATTATGCCAGTAGGTATAGCTCCACTAGTATTAATAATAGGAGTCGTTGGTGTACTTGAACTGCCTGAGCCATTAGACTTTAAACTACTCAATAACCACGTTCCCACTCCCCAAGCACTTAAAACTATCACAATACCTATAGCAGCGTCAATTATAAGTTTTTTGGCTTTTGTTGAAGCTCCTTCATCTCCCATACTTGTTAGATACATTACTCCACCAACAATCAAAATAACAACAAACGCTACTTCAGAAATAGTAAAAATTAGATTGACAACTTTATTTATTGTCACATCTGGAGTTGAGGTGCTTGGTACGGCTGACTTGATTGTATCTAGTGGAGAGTCTACCCAGTCGGCGTGGGCATACTTAAAAGAAAATACAAACAATGTACCGAGTATTAGAATAAATAATATTTTCTTGATATTTTTAGTATTCATGCCCCTCCCCTTTAAGAAGCTTTAAACAAGCTAGTAAGAAAATAATTAACAACACTATACGATATTATTATTAATATAAGACCGATTACCGCCCAAGTCAATGTTTTTTTTCCAGAATCAGTTTTTTCTTGATTGCCAGCAGAGGTTAGATAAATAAACCCGCCATAAATAGCAAATATCAAAGCAATAGAGCTTGCAGGAACTACCATCATGTTGGCAAAATTTGTTACCATTTGTGCTAAGTCTTCTTTAGTGTAGGCAGCTGGTCCATAAGTTGAAGAGGTCGTTGGCAGTACTTGGTCTTTTATAATATTTGTACTGCAACTTGCTCCATTTAAAATCATTACAATTGCGCCGAGTGAAAAAATGATCCCGATTGAATTTAATATTTTTTTCATAAATATAAAGATTATTTTAATTGCGCTACAAATGTTATTATCCCATACGCCAAGGCAATCATTACAAATCCAATCACTGCTGCTGTAACTGTCTTTGCGCCTTTACTAGCCTGCTCTTCATTGCCAGCTGAAGTGATATACATGACTCCTCCGACTAAAAACATAATTACTAGTGCCGATCCAACAAAAAATGCAATAATACTATAAACATTTTGTAATATCTTATCCCAAGTCATACCATAAGTGGGTAATTCTGGATTTTCAAGCTTACCTAATGCACCAACTGAACTACCAGATTGAGTTGTAATATTGACAGCGGGAGCAGATGTACCTGCACCAAGCGGTGTCGCTAGACCAGGGCTAGCACCTATGCCGATATCTGCATAGGCATTTGTATAAAACAAAAAAGATGCGAATAAGCAGATAGCGGGTATTATAAGAATAATTTTATACAATTTTAATTTCATAATTTATCTTAAATTATTTTGCCGTTGAAGTGGCAGTTGCTTTTGCTGTTGATGAAGCAGTAGCTGTTGTTTGTGCGTTTGACTCGGCTGAA
The DNA here is from genome assembly GCA_964516525.1 of uncultured Candidatus Saccharibacteria bacterium. Taxonomy (GTDB): domain Bacteria; phylum Patescibacteriota; class UBA1384; order JAMDBS01; family CAYSHH01; genus CAZFAN01. The sequence continues at coordinate 2,891 of CAZFAN010000045.1, forward strand.
AGTTTATACAAATTTGTAACTGTTGATGCTGCTTTGTCTATGGAAATTTGCAATGGCTGTTTATTGACAATTACATCTTCAATCATAGTTTAAAATGCGCTATTTACTTGATTAGGATAAATTCCTTTGTACCAGTAAGCAGCTGTCATAGGTTGATATGACAATGGATTGCCACCTAATGCAGCTCGTTGTTTTGTCTCAGGCAATAAAAGATTACTTACTTTTTTTGCAGAGGGCCTATTTGTTGCAGAATCGTATGTTTCGGCATTATCACTTAAATATTTGATAAATTTCCAAGCAGCACCTGGGTATTTGCAATTATTTGTTACAGTTTGTACCCAATAAGAAGCATAATCAGTCGAGGTTGTATCTCCAGGAACTTGTGGTAGCGGTCCGATCGCATAATTTAGATTTGGAGCTTCTTGAGCAAGACGATTACGCAAAAAACCATAGTCAATAATCATTGATACTTTGCCTTGTTCGAAAGCTTCAACCGAATTTGGCATAGATGTGTTCCACATGTAATTTTCTTTTGTACTATCGGCAAAACTAGTATAAAAATTTAAAGCTTCAGTACCAGGATAAGTATTTTGTCCAGTATCTTTTGAGATAGGTAGGTTGAACGTTGCAGTAAGATCATCTGCAGAAGTCATCTCGGTTTTGTTTTGTAGCATCAGTGCAGCTAAAATATCATAAGATTCATTTACGTTGTTTGCCGTACCAAGCGCTGCACCAGCTCTAGTAATATTTCCTGAAGCATCTTTTACAGTAAGCATCTTGGACACTTTCAAAAAATCTTCCCAATTATTAGGAGTTGTTAAGAATAATTGTCCATCAGCGGTGTTGTTTGAAGAATACAATTCGCCTTGTTTAGCAGAATAATGATTTTTATTGTAGTACACAACTAGTGTATCAATAGATAAAGGAACGCCGTAAATTTTGTTATTTATAATATTATCTTCTGCTGCAATTTCAGGAAAAGTGTCTTCATATATTTGAATATCAGTTCTTGTATCAGACTCAGATTTCTTAAACAGTCCAGAGGTCATTGGTTGCAGTTTGTCGTATTGTGCTGCTACCCAATCATTTCTAATCATCCAGATATCAGGACCTTTGCCAGCTGCTAGTGCATTCATAGTTTCTTGCTCATAAGTGGCATAATCCTTTTTTACATAATTGATTGTAATATTGGTATTTAATTGTTCGTAGGTGTCTATTATTGGTTGGTATACTGAAGCATCATCATAAACGCCCCACATAGTAAGGGTAACTTTTTCTTTAACTGTTTGCGTATTATTAAAACAGCTTGCCCCAGTAGTGGAGAACAAAACTATCACTAATAAACCAATAATAATTTTTCGAGTCACAATCCCTCCTTGATATAAACTATAATTTTAAATCTTTTAAAAATTGTTTAAAATCTTTACCAATATCTTCACGGGACAATGCAAAAATTGTTGCTGCTTTCATAAAATTAAGTGGATCTCCAGTTGTCATCCATTGTCCATCAATTTTACAAGTATTTACTTGATGATCTTTCACATATTTTACAACAGAGTCAATCAACCATAATTCATTATTTTTTCCAAGAAGATTTTCTTCGTAGTTTTTATTGATAATATCAACAATCTTATCATTTAGAATAAATCTTCCAAATTGTGCCAAATAAGGAGCTTTCACTTCACTAGGATCTGGTTTTTCAACTGCAGTTTCTAATTCATTATTAGAACCGTTTTTAAGTTTTAAAATACCATATTTGCTTACTTCTGATTTGGCAACTTCTTGGCAGGCAATTACTGGATGATGGTCATTTTTCTCCCAGACATCTATTAGTTGTGCAACTGCAGGTACTTTAGAAAATACCAAGTCATCACCAAACATATATACAAAAGATTCATTCTTACCGATCAAATTTTTAGCACATAACAATGGAGTACCGTTACCATAAGGATAATGTCTGCCCTGTCGAGTAAAAATAAAATTAATTCCACGATAAGTTTTTTTAACTTTTTCAAGTAGCTCATCTTTACCAGTATTTGCAAGCATAGTCTCTAATTCAAAATTAGAGTCAAAATGATTTTCTAGCACACCTTGTCCATAGCGTGTAACCAAAATAATATCTTTGATACCAGAAGCAATAGCTTCTTCGACAAGATATTGGACAATCGGCTTGTCAATAATTGGAATCATTTCTTTAGGAAGGTTTTTTGTAGCAGGCAAGAATCTTGTTCCATATCCAGCTACAGCAATAATAGCTTTAGTGATTTTCATGGTGTAATTTATTCAGCTAAATTTCAAATTATTATGTATTTATTGATTTATATTTCTGCTTTTACTTTAATAACTTTTCTCTTTGCTTTTTCTAGTTTTGGTATGGTAATGGATAATATACCATTTTTAAGACTAGCTTTTGCTTTCTCTGAATCAACTGCAATCGGTAAACTATATACTCGAGAAAAAGCTCCCCAATAACATTCTTGGCAAAGATAATTGTCTCTAGTAATTTCGTGTTCTTCTTTGCGATGTCCTTTGATACTGACAGAATCATCAGTGATGGATATTTCCAAATCTTCTGGTCTTACTCCTGCAATTGGAGCTTTGACAATAACACTGTCATCTGTTTGATAAGCGTCTACTGCAAGCTGTCCTTCATAATCTTGTTGCATCCAGTCATTATCTGACGAAATATCATTGGTATCAAGTTGATTTTTTGGCATGTTCCCTCCTTATTTAAAAATTATCTATCTAATATTTATATTAAATGCTTGGTATCTAATTGTCAATTTAAAAAATATATTTTTATTTGTTATAATAAATTTGTGGCAATAATAATCAATTAACAATAATAATTTTATGAAAACTATTCATTACTTTTTAGGTGGCGTCACCCTGCTTTTGTTGTTGGCAGGTGTGTCATTGGGACATACTCAAACAGCGTACGCTGCTGATTTCAATCCAAACAATCTTATCTCAGATGGAGAATTTGTAAATATTGACGGTATGAGTACGGGTGATATTCAAAGATTCTTGGAAGAAAAAGGTGGATTTTTAAAAGACTATTCAGAAAATGGACGTTCTGCAGCTCAAATTATTTATGATGCATCTCACGGTCACGGTGAGGCATCTGGCCCTGGATCCGATGGTTGTTACAATGATATTTGTATCAATACTCGTACTGGTACAGTCAATCCAAAAGTATTACTTGTAACACTACA
>CAZFAN010000046.1:0-6101 GCA_964516525.1 uncultured Candidatus Saccharibacteria bacterium
GGCTCTAAATAGTAAAAGACTAGATGGCAAAGAAGTAGGCACTAATGCTAATAATATTTTAGCGCTTAATTCTGCTGGTGGTATTGATATCTCAGGACAAATTAAAACAAGCGGTGGTATTGATGTGTCTAGTGGCGTATTAAATGCTATGGGCGGTTTTCAATTAAATTCTGTGGCTGTAAATGCTTCTGCCAATGAATTGAATTATTTAACAGGATCTACTTCAAATATTCAAGGTCAGTTAAATAATCTTTCAAGTTCTGTTTCTACTACCCAATCTCAATTAGATGGTAAGTTAAATTTAACAGGAGGAACTACTACAGGTAATTTTTCGCAAAATGTAAGTGGTGATTATACTTTGCAGATTGGTGGTGAAGGAGACATATTTGTAGGCGATGCAGGCTTTTATTTTATAGATAAAAATAATAATGATCTTGTGAATGTGTCTAGGGATGGTAATTTGAATATTGAAAAAGGTGATTTAAATGTTGCTTATGCAATTGAGTCTGGTGCCGATATTACGTCTGGTGGAAACATTTATTTACCAACCAATGCTTTTATAGGGACTGGTAGTAGTGATTCTAGAATTGAATTTGAAACATCTGATGCAGCTGTTGTGCATGGACAGCTCGGAGTTAATGTTTTGCCGAATGAAACTAGTGCAATGGCATTAAGTGTTGCTGCTTCATTAGGCTATGCTAAAGGCATAGATATTAATATGCATACAAATACAGGTGACGTATATGCGATAAATGCTAATGCAACTGGTACTGCAACAACTAACTATGGTATTGCAGCACATGCTGAAGGTGCAACAAATAACTATGCTGCATATCTTGCAGGTCGTGTTAAGGGTGATAGCACATGGACTGGTCAATATACTGGCTCTTGGTCTAACGCTGATCCAAGTGTAACTGATCAAATATCTGTGACAGGATTAACTTCAAATGATGTAGTATTTTTATTTCCAACCACAGAGCGTCTTGGTCGAGGAAATTTTTGGGTAAATGTTTCTAATGGTTATTTTACAGTTTCTTCTCGTGATGTGAATAATGGTTCTCCTGTGGCTTTTACGGAAACTATGGATTTTAACTGGATTGTGATAAGTAGATAAAAAAAGAACGCTTAAATTTATTAAACGTTCTTGTGATGCAGGCCTTATAGGCCTGCATTTATTTTTTGAAAATAAGGAAGTGATCAATTTCCCCATTTTCGAGTTTTTCACGATTTTTTTCGGTTTTTTCCAGGTCGCGAATATCTGCAACCTGTTTAAAACCATAAGATGTGAGAAGTTCGACAATGCCTTGACGATCTAGTCGTTGTGACATGCCTACCCCACACATTCTTTCCAAGAGAACAAAATGTCCGCCTGGCTTCAATGTATTATAAATACTTTGAAGCATCGAACCATGTTGATTTTTTATTGCTAAAATCAACCCGCCCCGATATCGGTTGACATTTTCTCTGTCCCACAGTACCATCTTTTGATCTTTTTCAGGAGTGCCTTCATGTACAAAATGTACATCGCGGGCAAAAATTAGATCAACACTTTCTTTTTCTAATAGTGTTGAGTCCGGAGTATTTAACCAAAGTACAATATTGGAGTAACGGGCTCCATTGTTATTGATTTGGTTATACCTGATTGACTGTGCAGACTCGTATTGTGCTGCTGGGTTTATATCACAGCAGTAAACAAAACCTTTGTCTGCCAGTTGGGAAAAGATCAAGCTATAAAATCCATGACCTGCTCCGAGATCAACAATTTTACTATTTGATTTGAGACAGTCGTATTTTTCAAGATTTGCAATAACAATATTTGCTTCTTCTTCCCATCTGTCACTTCGAAGAAAACTATCATTTTTTTCGGCAAAGTACCTTTGTGCTTCTTTGCGTAAAAATTGATGTTTATTAACAGGGACAGACAGTGGGATAAAAATATTTTTTTTAGTTGTTTTTCGAAGTTGATTTGACGTAGGCATTATGCTTAATGCCTCAGTTGAAATCATTGAGCCTTCGAAAAATTCGAATTGCGGCATAAAATCGTTATTGCTAGTAGTGCCGGTAGTCGAAGTGTGGTCGTCGTTTTTGTTTTTGCCAAAAAAGCTGTCAATCCTATCTTCTTGCCAATAGCAAGTAAGATTGGCGCAAAAAGCGCCGACGTATGCCATTGCAAAAAAAATAACTCCGAGCAGGATATAATACTTGAACCTCATTTTAAAGACCCCTTTCAAATTAAAATTATTTCGCCTAAAGGGATTGACGAAACTATATAAGATAGCCAAAAAAATGATTTTTGTCAATTGTCGTGCTAATAAAATATAAATATCAACAAGCAAATAAATATTATTTGTGATAAAATAATATTAAGAAAAATATTAGGTTAATATTAATTTTAAATATATATTTATGCTAAAAAATAAAGAAATAGCACTAGTATTATTTTTTGGTTTAATGGTTTGTATGCCATCATTGGCATTAGCATCAAGTTCTGAAAATTTTATTTTAAATGATCAAATCGAATATGGTGGGGGCGTTGGTAATTCTGCTAATTATCAAGAATTTGGTTTTTTTACTGATCAAAGTGATCTAACTTTTTGGCCATATTACGCTACTACAGGTAATACCGCAGCTGTTGGTAATACTAATGCGATAATACCGACGGACACTTTGAAAAGCTCATCGAATCCTGTGATAGATTTGTCTAAAGAAGCAGTATTGGCGACACCAATGTCTGATTTTGAAGTATTGATGAATGAAAAAGTACTTGGCAGTTTAACGGTAAATGATTTAGTAATAGGTGGAAATGTGCCTTTTGTTAGTGCTACGGCAGCTGTTAGTGTGATTATGATTGTAATTAGCCAATTGGCAAATATTGGATTAATCGCTCCGGTTGCTAATATGTGGGCGTGGGTTTTATCGGTATTCGGCTATACTAAAAAGGGTAAAAACTGGGGCATTGTTTTTGACGCCGAGACTAATAAGCCGGTACCTTTGGCGGTAGTACAATTGTTTGAAAAAGAATACAACAAAATGATATCAACTCAGACGACAGATAAAAATGGAAGATTTTCTATTATTGCTAAACCAGGAACATATTTTATCAAAGTGATAAAAACAAATTATATTTTTCCGTCGAAAATGTTTGCAGACGGTTATCATGGAGCAGAAATTGTTGTGAAAGAAGATTCAGCGATTAACTATCAAATTCCAATAGATCCAAACACAATGACTTTGGCACATAAACTTAATTTTTTAAATTTTTTGGTAAAAACATTAAATATCATACGTATTCCACTGTTAATAGTAGGTACTATAATATCTGTGTTTGCCTATATTACAGATAACAGTATATTTAATTTCGTTGTAATTGCTTTTTATGTTGTAGCGTGGTTATTTGAACTTTATAAATTGCGTCAACTACGTCCTTACGGACTAACAAAAGAAAAACTAAGTTTAAGACGAGTTGACATGGTTATACTAAGATTATTTGACGAAAATGAAAGAATTGTTTCAACACGCGTATCTGATGCCAATGGTAAATTTACTTTTTTAACTAATCCGGGTAAATATTATTTAACCGCAACAAAACAAAATTTTAATATATACAGAAGCCAGATCATGAAATTTGATAAAGGTGGAGAAATAAATATAGATGTATATATGAGTAAATTACAATCTGATACACAACATATAAATATTAATTTTTTTGATGGTGAACAAACAAGGCGTGGAAGCCATGCTCAGGTTGCTCATAGCTAAAAAAGTTTTAAAAAAATAAAAAGACTTGACAAAAAAATAATATTTGTTAATATTTGGTTATTAGATAAAGTTCAGATACAAAACGAACTAAACAGATGCATCTATATTAGATCGCAATTTTAGGTCTTAGTTTGTATCGCGTTCGTTAATAAATAGATGTTAATTTAATTCAATTTAGTAAATTGGGTAACTAACAATAGTGTATTAAATGTTGTAAGATTAAAATCGATCATCACTAAGGGTATATGGTGGATGCCTTGGCATAAAAAGCCGATGAAGGACGTAGTAGTCTGCGAAAAGTCTCGGGGAGGTGACAAACTACCTTTGATCCGGGAATATCCGAATGGGGCAACCCCTTCGACGTTAGTCGAAGAGTTTCCAATCTTCTACTTGGCTATTAATAAGTAGGACGCGGTCTTAACAAAATAAGAAGACAAGCGTTTAAAGTATCTTGCGATGTTAATAGTCAGATGGAAGATTGGGAACTGGGAACCTGTCGAACTGAAACATCTTAGTAGACAGAGGAAAAGAAATCAAATAGAGATTCCGTAAGTAGCGGCGAGCGAACGCGGAAAAGCCTTAATTATTTACAGATTTATATAATTAGTTGAATGTCCCTGGAAAGGGCGACCATAGAGGGTGATAGTCCTGTAAACGAAAATTATATAAATTTATGAAAATAGTTCGTTCCGACGTTTCGTCGGAATAGAAAGTAGGTCTAGACACGTGAAATCTAGACTGAAGAATCTCGTCTTCGGACGAGAGTAGGTGGATCATCATCTAAGGCTAAATACTTTTTATGACCGATAGTGAACTAGTACCGTGAGGGAAAGGTGAAAAGTACCCCGTAGCGGGGAGTGAAATAGTACCTGAAACCATATACTTACAAGGAGTCAGAGACGTTTGTCATTTATGATAGACGTTCATGGCGTGCCTTTTGAAGAATGAGCCAACGAGTTAATGCTTGTAGTTTGCCGAAGTACTTCTGGTACGAAGGCCAAGCGAAAGCGAGTAGTAAATCTGCGTTTATTGCAAGTATTAGACCCGAAACCGGGTGATCTATCCATGATCAGGATGAACCTTACCTAACAGTAAGGGGAGGTCCGAACCCACGTCAGTTACAAATGGCGGGGATGAATTGTGGATAGGGGAGAAATTCCAATCGAACCCGGAGATAGCTGGTTCTCCTCGAAATATATTTTGGTATAGCCTCATGCGCAACCCTGGGGGTAGAGCACTGAATGGAACGTACAGGAGTAATCCTGTGCTTCTTATCAAACTTCGAATACCAGGCGTTAGGCATTGGGAGTCAGTCCGTGAGGGCTAAGCTTCATTGGACAAAAGGGAAACAACCCAGACCGTCATCTAAGGTCCCTAAATTGTAGCTAAGTGGGAAAGGAAGTGTTTAAGCTCAGACAACTAGGAGGTTGGCTTAGAAGCAGCCATCCTTTAAAGAAAGCGTAACAGCTCACTAGTCAAGGTTGAATGCGCCGAAAATTTAACGGGGCTAAAGCTACATACCGAAGATACGGGAATCGTGCATGGCATAGAGTTTTTAATATTTTTAAAGACTGTGTGCTGTGTGCGGTTCGGTAGAGGAGCGTTCTAAATGCGCTGAAGCCAAAGATGTAAATCATGGTGGAGCGTTTAGAAGTGAGAATGTTGGCACAAGTACACGAATTAGGCAGACGAGAAATCTGCCCACCAAAAATCCAAGGTTTCCCGGGCAACGATAATCGGCCCGGGGTTAGTCGGTCCTAACCTATTTTAATGGGGATGGCCAGCAGGTTGATATTCCTGCACTTTCAAAAACTTACCTTTATCCGACTCTTTTTCAAGCTTGATAGCTCATATGGTTATGGTCTATTGGGGGCGAAAGAGACAAGAAAAAGATAAAGTCAATTATTTTTGGAAACCGTACCGCAAACCGACGCAGGTGGATGGGGTGAGAATCCTAAGGTGATCGAGCGAACCCTCGTTAAGGAACTCGGCAAAAAAGCGTCCGTAACTTCGGGATAAGGGCTGCCCACAACTCGCAAGAGTGGGTGGGCCGCAGCAAACGTTTTTCAGGCGACTGTTTACCAAAAACACAGGTCTCTGCAAACCCATCGTGGGGAAGTATAGGGGCTGACGCCTGTCCAGTGCTAGAAGGTTATGGGAATAGTTGATTTTATCTTCGGATAAATGAGGCTTGAACTTAAGCCCTAGTGAACGACAGCGATAACTATAATCGTTCTAAGGTAGCGAAATTCCTTGTCGGGTAAGTTCCGACCCGCATCAATGGCGTAACGACTTGGGCACTGTCTCAACATGGGACCCGGCGAAATTGTAGTATGTGTGAA
>CAZFAN010000047.1:0-6047 GCA_964516525.1 uncultured Candidatus Saccharibacteria bacterium
CTGACTATAAAATTTATAACTCCTTAAATAAGGAGTTATTTTAATATATAATTATAATATCTTGACAAAGTGTCAAGTTTGCTTTACAATTTAATTGTATTTAATAAATTATTTTGAACAATAAAAATAATTTACAAGAAATTAATTTAGAAATAGAATTTAGTAAATGTTTTCGTAAACTACGTGAATTTCACGATCTAACTCAGGGGGAATTGGCTAAAGAGTTAGGTATATCACGTCAATCAGTCAATGCTTTGGAAAAAGGAAAATCCCTGCCTTCTTTAGAGGTTGCATTTGATATTTCTAATTTTTTTAACACTCCATTGGATGAAATGTTAAAGTTTGGCGATGAGGTTGAAGAAAAAATGATGCAAATATTAAATAAACCACTTTTAGAAGATAAAAGTGGCAATAGAAAGGAAAAAAATATGCAAGAAATTAATGTTTGGAGACCATTTCGTGAAGCTGTGAGCTTGCGCGAGGCTATGGATAAGTTGTTAGAAGATAGTGTTATTAGCGGTGAAGCTCTTCCATCATTAAAAAATTCTTCTTTACCTGCTGTTGATATGTATGAAACTGAAAAAGATCTTGTTGCAGAAATTCACGTGCCTGGTATGACAGAAAATGACATTAATGTTGAAATTGATAATAATGCAATTTATCTTACAGGTGAAAAACAAACTCAAAAAGAAGATGAAAAGAAAAATTATTACTACAAAGAAACAAGTTTTGATAAGTTTAGCCGTACAATATCTTTTCCTATAAAAGTTTTATCAGATAAGGCCAATGCTGATTTTAGTGACGGGATATTGAAAATTACAGTACCAAAAGTTCTTGATAAAAAACCAAAAACACTAAAATTAAAGATCAATAAAAAATAATTTTAATTTTAAAGTGTAATAAACAAAAGTGCTTAATCGGGCACTTTTGTTTTATAACTTGATTAATTAGTATTTACTAAGATAAAATATAACTAATATTAGTTGACCAATCAAAAGGAGGATGAAATGTTTGACGATTCAAACAATGATCCAATGAATGCAAACGCAACACCTGCAGATGGTGCTGCAACAGATGTAAACAATAATATATCTGATGACAATGCAACAGTACAACCTGTAACTGATCAAACACAGGATGTAGTGACTGAGCCAGAAAATACAAATGATTCTATGCCTAGTTCAGAAACACAAATAGAACCTAATCAGAATGCTAATGATCAAATGTCATCAATGACAAACGAATCTCAGGAGCCAGAAGTTTCAACTCAAGAACAACAACCGGCACCAATGGAAAATACAATGCCTTCTTCCGAGACTCCAACCGAGGAAAATCCAGCAGTAGAAACACCTGCCGAAGAAACAGTTCCAGAGGAAAACCCAACAGATAATTTGGTTGATCCAAATGAGCCAGTTGCTTAATTAAGATTAATTTTTTACAAAAATCCCTTTATGAGGGATTTTTGTTTTTAATAGATAAATTAGTTACAATCTTAATATAATATTATTAAGTGTGTTTATTATGATAAAAAAAATAAGTAATAAAAAAATTAAGTTTTTGATTGTAATCGTGTCGTTTTTGCTTGTGACTGTAGGAATATATTTTATTATTAGTACAAATGCAAAAATAAATAAGCAAAAGGCATATATTAATAACAATAATAGCAATATAGAAATTATAGTTGAACAAAATAACAATGGAATGCAAGAATCAATCAGTAATGTTCAGGACAGTGCGACTAATCCTAATTTTGGTGCAGCAACGGTGCAGGAAATTGGTGGTGGAGAAAATCCAGCTGGCCAACAAAATATGGACGAGATATTAAAAAATAAAGAGATTAAGATTAATAAATAAAACATCAAAAATTAAAACTCAAAATGACAATGTAAAAAAATGCAAAGAAGATTATCTTTATTTTAATTATTATATGTTTTAGGATTTGAGTTTTGTATTGATTAAGGAGTTTATGAATTTAAAAAATAAAATTCGTGAGGTATCTGATTGGCCGAAAAAAGGAGTGGGATTTAAAGATATCACCCCTTTGTTAGAAGATCCTAAGGCGTTGCAATTCGCGATAGACAAACTGGCTACACCTTATAAAAATGAAAAAATTGATAAAGTTGTCGGTATTGATGCGCGAGGATTTTTATTGGCTTCTGCTGTTGCTTATAAATTAAAAGCGGGACTATCAATTGTGCGTAAAAAAGGAAAATTGCCGCATAAAACAATTTCAAAGAAATATGCCTTAGAATATGCCTGTAATGAGTTAGAAATGCATAAGGATACGATTAATCCTGGCGAACGAGTAATTGTAATCGATGATGTATTGGCTACAGGTGGTACGATGGAAACAACTTGTCAGATGATAGAAAAGCTCGGTGGCAATATTGTTGGAATTTCTTTTTTAATTGATTTAACTTTTTTAAACGGAAAAGAAAAATTAAAAAAATATAATCTTAATTCTTTAGTGGAATATTAATTATTGGTGATCAAACGTTGAGATTCTTCGCTTTGCTCAGAATGACAATAAAACAAAATATAATAGTATTAATACAATATTAATTATGAAACCTAAAATTGCGATTATCGGTGGGTCGGGATTTTATGAATTATTGAAAAATCCCAAAGAAGTGAATATGATAACTCCATTTGGTAAAACTAGCGATGCGATTATGGTTGGAGAATATGAAGGCGTGTCGGTAGCGTTTTTGCCACGGCATGGACGCGGACATATATTGCCACCTCATAAAATTCCCTATAAGGCAAATATGTGGGCATTAAAAGAGTTGGGAGTAAAATATGTTGTTGCACCTTGCGCTTGCGGTAGTTTGCAATCAGATATTAAACCAGGTGATTTTGTAATTATTGACCAATTTGTTAATCGTACGGATGGCAGAGACGATACATATTTTCATGGTCCGGATGTGATGCATATATCAAGTGCTGAGCTGTATTGTTCACATCTACGTCAAGAAATATATAAAATTTGTAAAAGTGATAAGATAAAAACTCATTTTGGCGGTACAGCAGTAGTAATCAATGGACCAAGGTTTTCTTCAAAGGCCGAGTCTGAGTTTTACGCACGTCAAGGATGGGATGTGATAAATATGACTAATTATCCTGAAAATGTGCTAGCAAGAGAACTGGAGATGTGTTATGCGGCAATTTGTTTGGTAACAGACTACGACGCGGGGTTAAAAGATGATAAGAAAGTTAAACCAGTATCGGCTAGCGAAGTTGCAAAAGTGTTTGCACAAAACAATGAAAAGATTAAAAAAGTGATTTTCACACTTATTCAGAATCTTGATACTAAAAAAACTTGTGGTTGCCATGAAGGTTTAAAGGAAGCGAAATTGTAAAATGAGAAAATATTTACAGCGTATTTATGATAAAAAGGAAGAAAAAAATATTGACAGTTATAAAGATGTATTCGAAAAATATATTAAGGAACAATATAATTGTGATTATAAAGAATATTTAGAAAGATTAAGTAAATATAATGTCGCAATAATAATTTCCGTATCGCATTTTTTGAAATATTATGAAGAAGAATTTGCTGATTTGAATAAAAGTTATAGTCAATTATCGATGTTTAGAATAGTCGCTTTACAATCTGCTATTGAAACCGTAATTGGTTTTCCTGTTAATGATTATAGTCGACGAACGGAAGCCTGTATATATAAATTTTTCAATGATAATTTATCAGTTGATGAAAAAAATAAGATAATTAATTCGGTGAAATTTTTTAAAGATGAACAAGAAATTAGAAAAAATAATCTTTACCTTTTTGTTAAATTTATCTTGGAGAGTCGTAATGGATTTGTTCATAGAGCACAATTATTTTATTTTGATGTTGGTACGGATATAGTATTCAGTAACAGATACCATAAAGGTAAGAAAATAGGAGAAGTTTCTTGTGCTTTAAACTACTATGATTATTCTAGTATTGTTAAAAAAGCGATATTAAGATATTTGTTAAATAAAAAAAGAAACCTACAGCAAAGCATGGTATTGCGTAAAAATAAAAAAAAGAAAAAATGAAATCAGATAGTATTAATAATCACATTATAATGTATCAATCTAAATCAGGTGAAACGCTAATTGATGTTAAGATTGAAAACGATACTGTTTGGTTGACGCAAAAACAAATGGCGGAACTATTTGGTATAGATAGAACAGTGATTACGAGACATTTGAGTAATATTTTTAAAACATGTGAACTTGATGAAAAAAGCAATGTGCAAAAAATGCACATTGCTAATTCTGACAAGCCAATAAAGATGTATGATCTTGATGCAATAATTTCTGTTGGGTATCGTGTAAATTCGAAACAGGCAACTCAGTTTCGTATTTGGGCAACGAAGACACTGCGCCATTATCTTATTGATGGCTACGTAATAAATGAGAAACGACTTTTAGAAGAAAAAAATCGTTTTAACATGTTGCATGAAACGATTAATTTTATTGAAAGAAAAGCGGATAACTATTTATTACAAGATAAAACAAGAGAATTATTATCTTTAGTAAAAGAATATTCGAGCGCTTTGTCGTTTTTTAAACAATATGATGATGGTAGAATAAAAATTAGAAAAACTACTATTCCGACGTTTAAATTAAGTTATGAAGAATGTAGACGAAATATAGATAATATTAGTATCGAACTGCGAGCAAAAAAAGAAGCAAGTAGTTTATTTGGACAGGAAACTAATAATAAATTTAAATCAATTATTGGGGTAATCGACCAAACTTTTGATAGTGTTAATCTGTATAAGAGTATAGAAGAAAAAGCTGCAAATATTTTTTATTTAATTATTAAAGATCATCCTTTTTCCGATGGTAATAAAAGAATCGCGGCAATTTTATTTGTTTATTATCTTGAAAAGAATAATTTTTTATATAAAAATTACCAAAAGAAGATTTCTAATAATGCTTTGATATCACTGGCTTTATTGATTGCGACAAGTGACCCAAAAGATAAAGATTTGTTAATAAAAATAATGTTAATAATATTATTTAAAGTTAATTTTCTTATTAATGAATTAAATTTTTAAATGTTTTTAAATAATAATAGAATTGTCTTGTTATTTAATTTTAATTAATAGAGTGTTTTATTCCATAATTGAATCTTATTAATATTATTAATGTGATCTTATAGAGAAAAATCTTATTGAAAAAGTATTTACTTTTACACTTCAATAAGAAACATCTATGATTTCATTCTTAAGAATTTAAAGATGAATTTTTGTTAAGACTTGGTATGTCAAGTTTTTCATCGAAGTTATTAACCTCACTTTGAATTGTTTATATTTTCAAGTCTTCTTTAACTTATTTTTCTTATTCATGTTTCTATTTGTCTCTTTACTCTTTATCTCTGATGTCTTATTTCTTGTCATTAATATGTTCGAGGTAAAATTCAAGTCTGTAAAGTTTCTAGTTTGCAAAGTGACCTGATATTAGCATGCCGATTAACCAAGCAATTGTAAAAAGTAATGTTGCGACACTGTACCATTTCGCTTCCTCGGGAAATGCAGTGCCGAAAGCAATCATACCCCACCAATAAAGTAAGCCACATATATAAAACACTGTAAATGTTCCTATTATAACTATAATGTTTTTCCAGTCATTTTCGTATATGTGCTTATCATATCCAGGCTCTACACGGAAATATCGACTACCTGAAGTACTATAAGAATCTTTGTTCTTAGTGTTTTGTTCATTTCTATATGTATGATAGTCTTCATTTCTTATATCATCATAGTCATAAACTTTATTGCTCAAGTCTGGAATGTTGTTATTTTTCATTAAGTTATTACTAAATGATGGAATTTCAAAAGTATAGTACTAAGGTTTTATATTATAATTGTAGTTAATTCTAGGAGTTTAAATAGGGGAAATAATCAATTAAAAATTCAATAATAATGTTAAAAGGTTAATAAATTTAAAATATTATATAGACGTTTCAGTGTGAATAATATTAATAATAACATTAATAATAATATTAAAAATCTTATTATTGTAGTTGTATATGGGGTTT
Organism: uncultured Candidatus Saccharibacteria bacterium; assembly: GCA_964516525.1. Lineage (GTDB taxonomy): Bacteria > Patescibacteriota > UBA1384 > JAMDBS01 > CAYSHH01 > CAZFAN01. Next base: position 6,035 of record CAZFAN010000047.1, read on the forward strand.
TGGGGTTTTGGGG
>CAZFAN010000048.1:0-5902 GCA_964516525.1 uncultured Candidatus Saccharibacteria bacterium
ATTCCCGATGAAGCATCTGTTGCCACTCAAGATACTCTTTTGCCACACTTAGCGCATCGCGAACAAATATATCGAATTCATCCGACAATTCCGGCTGTTGATTATGTAGTTATAGATACCTATGATGGGTATTGGCCATGGACAAAAGAAGATATTAATCGTATCGTTGGAGAGTTTAAATCTAATCCTGATTATACTCTTAAAGCCAACAAAGGCGATGTTTATTTATTTGAGCGAAAAAAATAATCTATGAAAAAATTTCTTCAGAAAAATTGGGTAATTATTTTAATTTTCTTTGTGGCTTTCACATTTCGTCTTTGGGGAATCAACGCACAAGGTCAAACTTGGGATGAGGTCGCTTACCTTGATGGAGGAAAGGAATATATCACCAATCTATATCATTTTGATTTTGCTTCAGCTGATTGGCATAAAAATTTTGAGCACCCCCCAGTTGGTAAATGGCTTTATGGATTTGCGGGAATTTTAAGTTACAAAAATATTTTACATATTAACATCGGCCAGTTTACCTATGGCAGAATTACTAGTGCTTTAATGGGTTCATTGACTATTGTTTTGGTTTATTATTTAGTAGTAGAAATTTTTAAATCAAAAAAAATAGCAATTATTGCCTCACTAATTTTAACTTTCTTGCCGGTATTTATTGCTCATAACAAAGTTTTAGGGCTAGAAACTCCAACTGCATTATTTTATACTTTAGCAGTTTATTTATTTTATCTGGGACTGACTAAGGATAAAAAATATTTTCTTTGGACTGGGCTAGCCACAGGTCTTGCAATTGGTACAAGATTCAACAACGGTCATGTATTGTTTTTTATGATCGCGGCGACACTTTGTTATTATTATATTCCTTGGAAAGATTTAAAAGAAAAGAAAAAGTTTTCTTGGTGGATATTTCTCATCCCAATTATTGTCGGAGTATTTATTTTTGCAATATGGCCTTGGCTTTGGACTGACACAATAAATCATATTTTACAAAATAAATCATTTTTACAGATGCAGCTTAATTGTCAAAAATCAGGTGACTGTAAGGATTGGTTTTTGGGTAGTGCGGTTGTGCCACCTTGGTATTTTTTTATTTACTATTTTTTCGCAACAACTCCAATACTGTTATTTTTAGTATTTGTGTTTGATTTTTTTAAGACAATCAAAAAACCTACATTTGGATCGATCTATATTTGGTTGTGGTTTTTAATACCATTTGCAATGAGTTTTATTGGATTTAAACAAGACGGCATGCGCTATGTGTTTCCTGTGGTTGTGCCTTTAGCAATCATTGGTGCGCAAGGATTAGTAGCAATAGGTGAAAAAATCAAATATGAAAAAATAATGTATGGCGCTTTTATTGCGTATTTATTTTTTAGCTGCTTATTGGTGCATCCGTATTATTTAGATTATTATTCAGAAACAGTCGGAGGTGTTAGTAAAGTTTATCAAGATAAAAGCTTCGAAGTCGGTTGGTGGGGCGAAGGTTTAGACGAGGCTTATAGCTATTTAAAAACACAGGATTTAAACAATAAAAGAATATTGGTATTGGCATATCCTGATTTTTCAAAAAATAAATTTTCAGGTAAGGCTGATATCACTGGATATACGCAAATTACCAATAAGGATACGACAAATTATGATTTTGATTATATTGTTACTAATCCTGCATTTTATTGGTACAAGCCACTATCTAGTCTCAAGGAAATAAATTGGGATAATTATGAAATTGTGCATGAAGTTAAAGTCAGTGACTCGCCGATAGTCACGATCTATAAAAAGAAATAGGTATAATAAAAAACACCGGACGCATCCGGTGTTTTTTATATTTATATTTTTTATTTGTTAGTACTGATAAAATTTTTGTAGATATCAAAAGCTTTTTTTGTTTCTCCTATATCGCAACCACTAACTGTTTTATTGGAAAAATCATCTTTAACTATTCCCAAATGACTTGTTGGCTTATCACCTTCCGTACAGATACTATCTACAAGTTTATAAACAAAATAACCCTTCACCATGCCGGAATTTTTACAATTATCTAAGAAATTTTATAAAAATTCCGCTTGTTTATCTTCTCCACTACTATCACCGGCATTATAGTTTAATTCTGTGATCCAAAATTCTTTGCCATATTTTGCAAAATGTTCTGGAATGTTTAGCACGTCACCTTCATCTAATTTTTTTGTGGTAATATCTTCTCCCATATCTGAATACCAATTCCAACCAATTACATCAATATCTAATCCATCATTGAGAAGTTTATCAATAACACCAAGCCCGAGCCAATGAGCCGATACAATTTGTTTAGCATTTGGATCAGCGTCTTTTAGTCCTTTTGATAGTCCCAAAATATAATTTTTTAAAATTTTATATTTATCTGGGTCGTAGTCTTCCTCTTTTAAACCGTTACGGTTAGGTAATATTACTGTGCCAGACACTTCATTGGCAAGCTGATAATACCCAACTTTTCCTGAATATTTTTCGCCAACCAATTGTCCCCATTTGTATCCGCTGTCGTAGTTCGCATCTTTGAAAAAATCTTCAAATGGAGATTCTACAATAAAAGTTAATTTAAGATTATTGTCCTGTGCAGATTTAACCATAAGATCGTTAAACTTATCTAGAGGTTGCCATCCGCTTCTTTCAAAATTGGTGCGTAAATTATTCATGCCCAAATCTTTCCAGAGTTGTATCTGTTTTTGAAAAACATTTTCATCGAATTTTTCACCAGGATTTGCGGCAAAAGCATTTGTCCAAACACCGAATTGCCCATCTGTTATTTTCTTACTAGCGTTGACTTGAATATCTTGTGTGCTAACATTATTGTTAGTTTTGGTGCTTTTGTTGTTCCAGTCGCAGCCAAAAAATAAACAAGCGCATAAGACGATGCCTATAAATGTAATTGGCAGAAATAAATAATTATTTTTCTTGTCCATTTTCATCCTCCTTAAATTAAGTTATAATATACTATATAATTTAATTAAACTATGAAAAATAAAATAACGCAAAGTTTATCAATTTTTTTTCCAGCATATAACGAGGAAGAAAATGTTACCGAGTCTGCCTTGCAAGCTCTCAAAGTCGCTTCTGAAATTACAGATGATTATGAAGTAATTATTGTTGACGATGGGAGTACTGATAAAACTGCAAAAATTATTGATGAATTGGCAAAAAAATATTCATATTTTCGTGCCATCCATCATAAAATAAATCAGGGTTATGGTGGAGCAGTTTGGACTGGTGTTACAAATTGTACTAAAGATTTAATATTTTTTACTGATGTTGATTTGCAATTTAAAATTGATGAATTAAAGAAATTTATTCCATATATTAAAGAATACGATGCGGTGATTGGTTATCGTGCTCCAAGACGAGATCCTTTTATGCGCTTGGTAAATGCTTGGGGATGGAAAGTAATGATAAATTTTCTTTTTAATCTTGGAGTTCGCGATATTGATTGTGCTTTTAAATTATTTAAAAAAGATATATTCCAGAAAGTTTCTGTTGAATCTCGTGGAGCAATGATTTCCGCAGAGATGCTAATACGTATTAAAAAAGGTGGATTTAAAGTCAAAGAGCTACCTGTAGGACACTATCCTCGCAAAGCAGGAAGCCCAACTGGAGCTAAGCCAGCAGTGATTGCTAAAGCTTTCAAGGAACTATTGAAAGTTCATAAAGAACTCAAAAAAGAATCAAAGTAGTTTATGCAAAAAAATAAGCCCAAACACTTTTTAGAATATATTTTTGTCGCTCTTGGATATTTAGTTTTAACTTTAATTTTTACTTATCCTTTAGTTTTGCATTTTGCGACAGCGATCTCTGGGTGGCAACCAATGACAGATGGTGAACTATTTTTATGGAATTTTTGGTGGGTTAAAGAAGCACTGATTAATTTACATGTTAATCCATTTTATACTAATTATATTTACTTGCCTTTTACAGTAAATCTCACCTTGCACACCCTGACGCTATTTCCGTCATTAATAGCATTAGTGCTTCAAACTTTTATTAATAATTTGGTTGTAGTCTATAATATTATCTTCGTTTTGACATTTATTGCTTCTGGTATGGGAACCTATGCTCTTATAAAATATCTCACCAATAATAAGTGGGTATCTTTTATTTGTGGTTTTGCTTTTGCTTTTTGTCCTTATATTTTTTCTCATGCTTACGCTGGACATTTCAATCTCATGAATACATGGTCCATGCCTTTTTATTTATGCTTTTTATTGCAAATTTTAGATAAAAGAAAAATTAAATACGTTTTTTTGGCGGCTTTAATTGTAATTTTACAAATTTATACTGATTTACATTACGCTTTCTTTCTTGTTCTTTTATCAGTTATTGTGATTGTCTATTATTTTATTATTCATCGTGAACATATTGTTACTTATTTAAAACATCTAAGCTTACTTTTAGTATTATGTGTGGTATTTTCTTTACCAGTATTGATACCAACATATCAATTTTCTAAAGTATACAATGAATATCAAGCTACTAGAGTTAATTATGAACCAGCGATGGATCATACTGATTTGAGACATTATTTTCCAGGTCCAAATTATCTCAATACTAAGCTTTGGAGAACTGATTTAAAAGATTCTATCGAAAAAAATTATAAAGGTGGAGTAAGAGAGAATAATATTTTTCTAGGATATACTATCATGGGGCTGGCCATGTTAGGACTTGGTTGGACAACAATTAAAAATAGGTCGTTATATTTTATTGTCGCTGTGCTATTTTTTATCTTATCTTTAGGAAATTATTTATATTTTGGGCATGCCCTACTATTGCAAGAAAAACTACCATATTATTATTTAGCTAAAACAATTTTTGCCAATACAGACATTGTTTTTTCTAGATTTAGTATTATGTGTGAGTTGATGTTTGTGATTCTTATGGGTGGGTTCTTAGCTTATCTTGTCGAAAAAACCAAATTTGCAAAAATTTCATATCTTATTTATGTTCTAGTATTTTTGGCAATTGCTGCTGAATTTTATTGTGTCCCTATGACTTTAACAAAAATGCAATATCCTGAAGTGTTGACGCGTATCGCTAAAGAAGAAGGAGATTTTAGTGTTATTATTCTTCCTTCCCGTTTATACTATCAAACCGTAATTTCCAAGCCGCAATTAACCGGTGGACTTGGAAGACGAGCGCATGATTATTATCAAGAATTAGGTCCTTATACAAGCATCCCTGGTATACATTTGCTTTACAATATTCCTCATGGTTCCATCGAACCTAATGCTGATGATTTAAACAAAAAATTAGTGCACGAACAATTTGCTAAATATAAAATAAAATATATTATGATAGATAAAGTGAAAACTCCAGAGGTTGAAGTTACAAGTTATAAACAAGTATTAACCAATACTTTGCAACTACCTATCTTTTATGAAGATAGTGATGTTGTTATCTATCAAACAGGGTTGTAATATTGTATTTATATCTGTTTTTAGCTAATATATAAATATTATTTATGAAATATCTAATTTGTATTCCTACTTACAATGAAGCGGAAAATATCAAAAAATTGTTACCTGCAATTTCTGATTTGAATTTGCCTAATACTGATATTTTAGTAATTGACGACAATTCTCCCGATAAAACTAGCGACTTGGCAAAAAAGCTTGATGCTTCTGGCAAATTAAACAATAAAGTTTTTGTTTTGGATCGTAAAGAAAAACAAGGACTTGGAAAAGCTTATGTCGCTGGATTCAAGTGGGCGCTTGCCCATAACTATGATTATATTTTTTCCATGGATGCTGATTTTTCACATGATCCTAAATATTTGCCAGAAATGCAAAAGCAATCTAAAAATCATGATGTAGTTATTGGCTCACGTTATATTCCTGGAGGAAAAATTGTTGGGTGGGAATGGTATCGCTATATT
>CAZFAN010000049.1:0-5822 GCA_964516525.1 uncultured Candidatus Saccharibacteria bacterium
TCACGGGCTAAAGCCTTCAAACCACGTGAAATTTCAGAAATTTCTTGCACTCTGTTAGGATCTTTTGACTGAAATGAACCTTGCATAAGCTGCAAATAATCAATTACAACTAATCCCAACTTTTGCTCCATCTGCAATCTTCTAGCTTTTGCTCGTATTTCCATCACACTACAATTAGGTTGATCATCAATATAAATTGGTGCTTCAGATAATACACCCATTGCATAACCGATACGAGGAAAATCATCTTCGCCTAGTTTACCTGTGCGAAGTTTCCAAGCATCAATTCCAGATTGTGAGCAAATAAGTCTATCAACTAGCTGTTCCTTGGATTGCTCCAATGAAAAAACTGCTACAGGCAATTTCTGTCCAATCGCAATATTTTCTGCGATATTCAAAGCCAAGGAAGTTTTACCCATCGAAGGACGAGCTGCCAAAATTATTAAATCAGATGGCTGCAATCCTGCCAAAATATTATCCATTGCCTTGTAACCCGTCGGTATTCCCCGTAATTTTCCTTTATCTTTATGAATTTCGTCTATTCGTTCAAAAGATGCTGCCAATATTTCCTTAATTGGCACAAAATTTTGTTTTGAAAACTTTTGCGAAACATTAAATAACAAATGTTCTGATTTATCTAAAATCTTATTGACATCACCTTCTTCTTGATATCCTAATACAGATATTTCATTGGCTGTTTCAATCAATCGACGAAGCACTCCTTTGTTGTGTACAATGTCAGCATAATGAACAATATGAGCTGCCGAAGGAACAAGATTAACCAAATGTGCAAGATAAGATGCTCCACCAACTTGCTCAAGTTTTTTATGATTTTCCAATTGATTAGTCAAAGTAACCACATCAATTGCTTGTCGTTTTTCAAATAACTCAAGCATTGCTTCAAAAATTGCCGCATTGGCTGGATCATAAAAATCGCCAATATAAAGCTTATCCGCAACTTTTATCATCGCGTATTTATCCAACATAATTGCGCCCAAAACCGATTGTTCGGCCTCTATATTTTGTGGGGGAAGCAATTTGTCATGAATTTCTTCATGAGACTTTTTTACTAATTTTTTAGAATATAATGTTTTTGGCATATTTATTTAAGTATATTAAAAACCTTGCTTTAAGCAATAAACAGGTTTGGATTAACCACCCTCAGGATATCAAGTGGATAAAATGTGTATAGATTAGCCAAAAATTTCTGATGCATCCATAGACAAAGCATCATTGGAAGAAAAATTATTTGCATCATGTTTTGGCATTTCTTTGACGAGCGTCTCGTCAACAACAAATTTGATGGACATTGATTGTGCTAAATAATTATCAAACAATTCATTAACTTCAGCGAAAACTTTTTTATCTTCAAGTTTATCTTTATGAAAATTAAAAGGTACTGCAATAAATAAAATATCCTGTTCAACCTTCATTGGTTTGGCTTCTTTTAGTAAAGAATTTAACAATCCAGATCCCTTGAAGCTTTTCAATATATCTGACCACTTATTACTAAATTCTTCAAATTTAAAATTAATTTTATTTTTTCTTACAGTTTTAGAAGGCTTATTTTGCATTTTTATTTCTTTTTTAATTTCTTGAATTTCATCTTTCTTATCGTTTTTTTCAAGAATAATTTTTTCTTTTTTTATAGGTTTTATTAACTCATTACTATCAATATCAGTAGTCGAATCAGTAACATCCATATATTCAAAAACAACTATTTCCAAAGGCAGTTGAGTAATACTTGCATATTTAGTATCAGTATAAGCTTTTAGCAACTTTTCAATAATCAAAACAAGTGTCTGTTTATCAACATTGCGCGAAATACTAACAATTTTCTTCTTATCAATTTCTGTAAAATTATTTAAAATTTTTTCATACCCCGATTTAAATAATAATAATTTTCTTAAAATTTCTAAAACCTCATAGATGAACTGGCAAAAATCCGCCCCGTTTTCATTGATACTGTTTATAATATCTAGTGTACTTTTTAAATCTTTTTGAAAAAATTTATCAACAAATTGTATCAGCGACTCATGTGTAGTCAAACCCAATATTTCTCTCGTAACTTTTTCATCAATAACCCCGCCCATATTTGAAACCTGATCAAGCAAAGATATAGCATCACGCAATCCACCCTGAGCAGATTGAGAAATTAATTCAATCGATTCCTTATCAATTTTAATTTTTTCACTTTTGGCGATGTTGGTTAATTGTGCAACAATATCCGCAAAGGCATGAAGTTTAAAATCAAACTGTTGCGTCCTTGAAATAATTGTATCCGGTACTTTGTGCAATTCCGTAGTAGCTAAAATAAATATTGCATGTTTAGGTGGCTCTTCAAGAGTTTTAAGCAAAGCATTAAAGGCTTCGCGTGTTAACATATGGACTTCATCAATAATAAAAATTTTATATTTTTTACCGCTAGGAGCAAATTTTACTTTTTCCCTTAATTGTCGTATTTCATCTATACCACGATTACTAGCTGCATCAATTTCAATAATATCCATAGAGCTACCAGAAACAATTTCTTTGCATGAATTACATTTATCACAAGATTCAAATTCATTTGCTTTACGATTTTCACAATTTAAAGACTTCGCTAACAATCTTGCTAATGTCGTTTTCCCTGTTCCACGTGGACCAGAAAATAAATAAGCATGTGCCACTCGATCATGCAAAATCGCATTCGTTAATACTTTTACAACATGTTGTTGTCCTATCACTTCCGAAAACTGTTTCGAGCGATATTTTGTATACAAATTCATAATCTAATTCCTAAACAAGTTCTTTTGATTCTTTTTTACGCAACAATGAAAAATATGTTCCCACACCAGCAACAACCAACAATGCAATCAAACCATATATCCATAAATTATTATTTTTTTGTTGCATTTGAATATTAACATTTACTGGTTTTCCTTCTTTTACGGTAATTTCTTCTGATCTATAGTCAAGATAACCATCTTTTGATGCCACTACGTAATAAGTTCCTGCAGGCACCATAAATCCATATTCACCATTATCTGTAGTTGTTTGTGGATTATTTTGATTATATTTAGAACCATCCCAAATCTCCCATTGACCATTGTTATTTACATACAATGTCAATTTAACATCGGTTAATCTTTGCTCTCCTTTTTTATTTAATTCATACACATAGCCATAAGGGTCAACTAAAATTTCAATATTAATTTCTTCTGTCGATCCGTCAGTATATAAAACCGTTGCTTTTGCTTTATAATTGCCATCTACACTAGGAGTCAACAATTGTGCTTGATATATATTAGTATCTGTTTTACTAAATTCAATACTATTACCATTAAACAATGTTGTTATTAATTTTACTTCTTTGCTACTAGAAGGTTTGATAGACAAAACAATATTCTTGTTTGGCAGACTATTTATTGTATTTGTAGTTTTATTACTATCTTTTATTAAATTTATCCCATCGACAATTAAACTAATCAATGCATTACTCTTTTCGTTTTTAATATTTTCAATAATTGAGTTTGCGATTGTTTGACCAGAAACTTGATTGATTGTGCTATCGGTTATAACTGACGAACTTGCTGTTTTTATTGTAAATGAAACACTAGAAGCAGAAGAAATGTTTCCAGCATTATCTTCATTTTTTACTTCCAAACTATGCGATCCTTCTTCTAATTCATCGGGTACTGTGTATGCCCATTGACCAAGACCATTCACAGAAACTTGATAATTGTGAGTAATTGTTGAGTTCAATGTAATCTTAATTTTAGAATTTGGCTCAGCACTACCACTAATTATCGGCTTATTAGTTAAAACAACTTCACCTGATTTTGGAGTATCAATATTCGGAGCATTAGGGGCCACTGTATCAACCGTAAAAGAAGTTTTTGATTCCGAACCAATATTATTTTTAGCATCAATTGCTCGAATATATATACTATGTCCACCATCAGTTAATGTTGCTGTTGTAAAATCAAAACTTTTTTCTTTACTACCTGATCCCGACCATATTGCGTTCCAATCATTATTATCAATTTTATACTCTATTTTTGTTACATCAGACATCGCGTCATTAGCCTTACCAATAAAACGTGGCGTTTTATTATTAGTTGGATCAGACGGTTTACTAGTTAAAGAAATTTCTGGACCAGTAGCATCAACTACGGTTTGACCGCTCGAAGTACCCACCAAACTAGTTGTTCCTGCCTTGTTTGTTATTCGCACTGAAACATAATACTTTTGTCCAAGTATTAAGTTTAAACCATTATGCGTCATCGAACTATTTGTACCATTGTTTGTCCATGATACTACGTCTGCCCCTCCACTTGTTGTACCAATTGCATATTCATATTTACTAATTCCTGAAAACGGATTTGCAGATAAACTCCAATTTGCAGAAAGAGTAATTAAAGATTCAACTTCAGAAGTTTCAATACCCGATCTATTACCATCATAAACCGTTGGAGTTACTGGTGTCGATGTATCATAATAATAAGTTGTAATATCACCAGTTAAAGTATTTGCAACCTTATTAGTAACTTTAGCAGCTGTTGTGTAGGTTTCTTCTGATACCCATGTTGGCAACGTTGCATTTGATGTCCAAGCGACACTTGTACTGTCTGTAGTCTCACTATGAGTTGTTGCTAACCATGTTTCTGTCGCTGACCAAGTAGCTCCTGTCCAATATTTATTATCTGATGCTCTTTTGATATAAAACGTTGTTGAATTTGCATCTAAGCCTGTTCCACTAATTCCATCTGCAGCATATCCAGTAAAACTTGTAGGCATGCTTAAAGCATTATAATAAGTATCATTGACCGGTGTTACGACTGAAGCAACCCTAGGACTTGTTGGCACACTAACAGTTATTGTTCTGTTTGCAGTTTGTTGAGGGTTGGTTGATTCATTATCGGCAACATAATAAGTATAATTACCATTTTGTGGAGCAACTGATGCTGTCCAAACATAATTATTTGTTCCACCTACCGCAGTCATTGGATAGTTTGTTCCACCCCAATTTAGTGTTGCACTTGATAAACTTCTTCCCGATTCAACTTCAACTGTAATATTGTTATTTGTTAAAGTAGAACCATTATGCGGTGCAATACGATAATTTAAACTCGGATAATCTTCAAAACCAGAACCTGTACCTCCTGAAACCTTTACTTCTCCATTTCTTCCAAGTTGAAATTTAAAATCACTTGTATTGGTTATTGATAAATCGGTAATATATGAATAACCACTTGCTGTTTTCATCGCTTTTGCGTAAAGAGTATAACCATCTAAATCAAAAACATAATTACCAAGATTAGTTAAATTTTGCGTTATTGTACCAGCAGCTTGAATTAATCGTGGATCACCTGTCAAATAAACAGATAATCCATCATCTGGTTCAATAATCTCAACTGAATTTGTAAAGCTATCATAATTTTGTGTTATATTGACTTTCCAACCATTTGACAGTGTAACATCGGTTTCTTGCTGATAAGAAGTTACTTTGTCTATTCCATTATCATTTGTAGTTGTAAAATTGTCTTTTCTAATAATTGTCGCTTGCGTATAATTAGCTTGAGCCACCCTTCTTTGTATCGGATAAGTTCCTAAACTTTTACTACTGACCCAAGCGCTTGATCCGGTATCCCAATATTTATAATTTTGTGTAATATCACGCGTATAAGCACTTGCAACATACTCCGTGCCTTTAATTAAATCTTCATTTACGGAACCAGAGGAAACATCAGTATAACCAATCGTATTTAAAGTAACAGTTTGAAAGGTGCCAGTTGCCGAATCATATACAAATTCTTGTTGAATAATACTGGTTAAATTCG
>CAZFAN010000050.1:0-5655 GCA_964516525.1 uncultured Candidatus Saccharibacteria bacterium
ATGGAGATTTAATTTTAATTTTTGAAAAAAATCACGATTACTTGGATTACTATTTATTTGTTAATAAAAAACAGGCAGAGGTGAGAGTGCTAAGCATGAATCAGCTTTATAACCAAAAATTGTTAACTACTCTAGAACAGAAATATCAGAGAGCAATATTTTTTACCCATTACTGTCCTGAAGAGAAATATAATGATTGTAATCAGATAGTTGAGGATCTGCAGTCTCAGTTTTGTAATAATATTTTTTGCAAAACTGTAGAATGAGTTAGGGCACGAGCTGATAAAGCTTTGCGTCGAGCTTGTTTGATCCGAAATTTTGAATTAATTTTAATTGTTGATTTTCTTTTATTTTCAAAGTTTGACTGGTTGAATTTGGTGTAATTACCAAATAATCTCCAACCTCATAGCCACTAGCGTTAATTGGGAAGTTTTTTAAATTAGCTTGAGTGCAATTTTTGCAAAAATATGACAAGCCATGCTCTGGATTTGAAAATTCTTCTATTTCATCCCAGTTGACATAGACGCTTGAATTATTTTGCATATTCTTTTCCAGAAAAATTGCAACCTCTTTTTTAAGTGATACTAATCTAGTAAACGAAAGGCATGTTTCTAAATTTCCAGTACATTTATAGGCGAAGCTACTTTGATAAAACAAAATGCTAAGCATCATCATACTTAATAAGATTTTTGTTTTCAAATTATTGTGTTTTGGTAACATCAGCACAAAAAGAAAGTAATAAAACGGCAATATTGAAGTTGTATATCTTGGCAAACTGTTGCCAAGATACCAAACAATGGCAAATATAGAAACAGAAACCAATAAAAGTACAGAAATTATTTTCTTATTTTCCTTGATATTTTTGAAGTTAAAAATGACTAAAAACAAAGTGAGAATAGAAATTAACCATCTGCCTTGTTCTATGAATAAAAAATGATAAAGATCTTGCACCGCTTTTTGCCTATTAATTTCATGTCCAAACAGCGGACTAATTATCAGATAACCATTTAATTTTAGATGAATAAAAAACCATAGGCATACCGCCAAACATAAAATAAAAATTTGTTTCCAAGCTTTTTTTACATCGATTAAAGACAATTTCCAATTTTTAATCAATCCAAGCCAAATGACAGCTGTGCCGATCAGCATTGGACCATTTTCAAATCTGATTAAAAAAGCAATTAGTGCGCTTAGTAAAAAATAGTTTTTTTGATTTTTAATTAAAAAATATATGGCTAAATATTTAAATAAAGCTCCCGGTATTTCATGATAGACTAGGGTTGTTTGAGCCAGAAAAATTGGGTTACTAGCAAGTAAAGCCAGTATCATTCCGGTTTTAAATTTTGCGAGATTTTCTCTAAAAAGAAAATAGATAACCACTAATAAACCAATGGAGAATAAAAGACTAACGTGGTGCCAAATTACATAATAGTTATTTGGAAACAATGCCAAGGAGAAAGCGTAGAACATTGCTAGCCCAAAGGTATGAGGATAATCTGACTCTTGGTTAATGAAGCTTGTGTAAACTTGAGTTGATTGAACTTCTGTTTTTTCTCTGTAATTTAGCAAATTAAAATTAATGGCGATTCTTTTAGCGTGAGAGCCGAGTGAATAAGCGCTGTCCCAGTAGAGAGGTTGTTTGAGACCTGGAAAACAAGCAAGGAACACCCAAGCTGTAAGCAGGATCATAAAAATTAATTCTTTTTTCTGCATTGTTTTTTTTACTAATGTTTTGTTGACCTGCTTCAATTAAACTAATATAAGCTTAATTAGCCCAATATGAATAAAATCTCTTTTCTAAAGATCATTCTACTATTTTTCTTAGTTGCCTCATATTTGAGAATTAAAGATTTACAATTTACTGAGATGCTAGCTGATGTTGGCTATGAGTTGGAGGCAGCAAGAATAATCAATCAAAAAAAAGATATTCCCTTAGTTGGTCCGGCAATTGGTATTGATGGATTATTTATCCCCCCAACTTATTTATATTTAATATCATTTTTTTACCTAATATTTTCTGGTTCAATTCTGAGCATTTCAGTTATTTATGCTGTTATGGGTTTATTATCCATTCTTTTTTTATTTTTGTTAATTTATCTGCTAACAAATAAAAACAAAATTATTAGCTTGTTATTTTTAGGAGTCTTAACTTTTTGGCAATATCACATTCATTTAAGTAGAATAATTTGGCACCCTTATCCAACTTTTTTTTTCACATCTCTATCACTTTTATTGGGAGTACTTTCTTTAAAAAAAGAAAACATATTTTTATTAGTCTTTAGTCAATGGCTCTTTTTTCTTGCTCTTTCTATTTATCCCTCTCCAATTTATTTATTGCCTATCATTTACTTAAACTCGTATTATTTTTTCAGAAAGAAACGCCTTTCTTCTCTAAAAAGTTTTTTTTCTTCAATTCTATTATTATCATCTTTATTTTTTATCGTTTATTTACCTCAATTTATTTTTGAAATTAAAAATAAATTTCCTTCGCTTCATGCTTTATTAGAGCACGGTCCAGGACCAGTTAATATTAACTTCCAATCAATCATGACTCATTATTGGAGAGTTTTCGGTGTTTTTTCTAAAATAATCTTTAATTCTGAGTTGCTATTTTGGAAAATACTATTAATTTTATTTATAGTATTTTTGTTTTTTATCAATAAAATAGTAAAAAGCAAAAAGAACTTGCGTGACACGATCATTGATAATAATTATTTGTTCATATGGGTGCTGTTCGTCTCCTATTTTTTAATTAATTTAGATAATCCCTATGAACTTCATAGAATTGATTCTTTGGGTTTTATTTTCATTATTTTTTTAGCAAAAAAAATCAGTCAAATTCTTATATATTCAAAAGGAATGACTAAAATTATCCTTTTTTTGCCAATTTTCTTTTTTTTATCTTTGTTTTTTGTTCATAATGTTCCCAGATCGTTTGAAGAAGTGACAAAAAAGAGTTTTTATTCATATTCTACAAATAATCAATTGGGTGAAATGATTATTTCAAAAATTGATGAACATGACTTAAATCGCCAAGAAGTGATGATTTTTTATAATTTTGGAGCTTATCAAAGCGATGGCTATGATTGGGGGTTATATTTGTGGACAACTAAGTGGCAGGCTGAGACAATAGATCATTTTGTTAATAGGAAGTTCGTAAATGAAAACCCAATTGTTCCTAGTTATCAGTGCACAATCAATTATGGCAGAGATAGAACAATTGACTACTTAAAGCCGAATTATTATTTTTTAATTTGTAATGATTACTTATTTAATCAAGAATGCTTAAACAAATTTATAATAAGCATTAACTTGAATTCAGATTTAAAAAGTAATAAGTTTTCAATTAAAGAAACCTTTTATTTATCAAATGATTCTTCTAAAATACAGATCTTTTTAATAGAAAAAAGTATCAATTTCTAAAAATGCAACAATCACAATATCAATCCATGTTTCAAGCAGAAAGTGCTCATTGGTGGTTTGTCGCCAAAAGATTGTTTGTCATGTTTTTTCTTAAAGAAAGCAAACTAGCCAAAAATAACAAAATTTTAGACTTGGGTTGTGGGACGGGTGGCATGACTCAGTTTTTACAAAGTTGGGGTGAGGTAACCGGAGTAGAACAAAACAGTAAAGCTGTTGATTTTTGCAAACAAAGAAAACTGCGGATTATTCTGTCTTCAATTAATAAAATTCCAGCGAATGGCAATAGTTTTGACCTGATCACTATTTTCGATGTTTTGTATCATAAGAGAGTTGATGAAAAAGCAGTTTTAAAAGAAGCAAATCGCTTATTAAAAAAAGACGGATATCTTTTGATTACCGACTGCGTCCTACCTTTTTTTTGGAGTGTGCACGATGAACAAATGATGGCTAAAAAAAGATTTCACAAAAGAGAGTTAGAAGATTTACTGACGACTCATGGTTTTAAAATTATTCGATCCAACTATCTCTATTTTGCAACTTTCCCTTTTTTTGTCTTACAGAGAATGATTTTAAAAATCTTTAAACCTAAGCAGGTCAGAACCGTTGATCAAGTTAGTCCAATTTTGAACTCAATGTTATTACTATTAATCAAAATAGATTTATTTTTGTTAGAAAAAAACATTAGTTTACCGATTGGTTCTAGCGTGATAATTTTAGCTAAAAGATAAAATAATATCTCATGTCAAAAAATACTTTCAGACATTTTATTGATAATAATACTCTGGATTTCATAATAATTGGTATATTTTTTTTTATTACATTAATTTATTTTTGGCCAATTATTAAGGATATTGAAGCTCTAGGTATTCAAGATTGGGATCAAAATTTTGCTTGGAATGAATTCTCCAGAATTTCTTTACTAGAATATGGTCAATTTCCATTTTGGGATCCATTTAGATGCGGAGGGTCAGTACATTTTGCAAATCCTCAGATGAGTGTTATTTCATTACAAACTTTTTTTGTATTAGCTTTTGGAACAGTTTCGGGGATTAAAATCAGCATTTTGTTTCATAGTTGGATAGGGATGTTAGGTTTTTATTTATTTGCTAAACAACATCATCTGTCTCGACAAGCGAGTTTTATATCATCAATGGTTTTTTCATTTTCCGGGATAGTTTCGTCTTTTTTATCAACAGGCATGGTGGTTTTTATTAGTTTTGTTTTTTTGCCATGGATTTTTTACTTTTTGATAAAGGCTGAAAACACTAAAAAATGCTTGTATCTAGCCGCAATTCTTTTTTCTGCATGTTTTTATCATGGATATCAAATATTTTTATTAGCAACTGTCTTAATAGGCATCTACTATTGTGTTAAATCAATTTTAGAACGAAGTCTTAAACCCATTGTCACACTAATCATTTTTTTTAGCATATCAGCAATTTTAGTTTTGCCAAAGTTAATTTTATCATTGGAGCTATTTACCATATTTCCTAGAAAAATTGATGATGTATCTGGATATTCACTTTTTAATTTAATCTACTTTTTAACATCAAAAAATCAAGGTTTATTGGATACTATTAAAGTCCATAATTACAATTATGGTGTAGATGAAAACTCCCTATATGTTGGATATTTACCATTGGTTTTTTTTCTATTTTTTTTTATTAAAAACAAAACAGAAATTAAAAGACGTATGGTATACATAGCAACCTTATTACTCGTCATCTTTATGATGTTTGGTAATTTAAGCGAGACGTCTCTATATGGATTAATTCGCAATTTACCAGTATTTTCTTCTTTTCGTGTTGCTCAAAGATTTCGATTTGATTTTATTTTAATATTTAGTTTAATAGTTGGTTTTGGTTGTGACAGGTTGCTTAAATTTGTGAATGATCATACTAATAAAAAGATATTTTTTGTAGTAATTTCTATTTTGATTTTTTACAACCTAAGTGTTTTTGCTCATAAAAAGTTCTTAAACCATACTTTGGTTTTTGATCACGATGTTACTCAAACTATTGCTAAAAAAGCGTTTATTCAACAATATGATGCTAATATATATATGAATAATTTATCATATATCGCAGAAAAGATTCCGATAAATAAAAGACATACCTCAACCTTTTCTCCATGGTCGCTTGAGTATTTGGCTATCAAAAATAATCAAGGGGTAATAAATTGTTATGATTCAATCACTGCTAAAAAATATTCCATTGGTGAGTACTCACAGTA
>CAZFAN010000051.1:0-5535 GCA_964516525.1 uncultured Candidatus Saccharibacteria bacterium
ATTAGAAACATTTTTTTATGGTATTGATGCTAAGATAGAAAAAGATGAAATTATTCTTGATCATGCGGCTGATTCAATAAATTGTCCAATTTGTTCTAAAGAATTGCAATATAAATCACAACAGTTTTCTCATCTAGGTAATTATCAATGTAATTTTTGTGGTTTTAAAAGACCTAAAATAGATTTATTAGCTAAGGACATTGATGAAAAATTAAATCAAACACAATTTGACGTTGATCATGATAAATATGAAATTACACTTGGTGGGATATACAATGTTTATAATGCACTTGCAGCAATAGGAGTAGCTCGATTATTGGACATATCTTATTCTGTTGTTAATAATTCTTTTAAAAATGTTAAGCCAGCCTTTGGTAGAATGGAAGAATTTCAGATTGACGGGCAAAAATATAAAATTATTTTGATTAAAAATCCAACTGGTGCGAATGCGGTGATAAATATTTTTAGAAAAATGAATAATAAAAATATTTTAATTGCTTTAAATGATAAGATAGCCGATGGTACAGACGTAAGTTGGATATATGATACTGATTGGGAAAAAATCGGAGATGTTAAACAAATAGTTTGCATGGGAACGAGAAGATATGATATGGCTATAAGATTAAAATATGCGCATATTGAGATTGGAAAAATAAAAACTGCTGTTAACTATTTGTCGCAAATTGCTAGTATGAAAAATAAAGACGATTATGTTTATATTTTGCCTACATACACAGCGATGTTAGAAATAAGAAGTCAATTGGAAAAGAAAAAAATAGTTGAAAAAATTTGATTATGAATAAAAATAAATCATTAACTATTGCATGGCTTTATCCTAAGGAAATGAATTTGTACGGTGATAGAGGAAATATTATTGCTTTATCTTATCGTTGTAAAAAGCGTGGTATTAAATTGGATGTGCAAAAGATTGGTATCGGTGATAGCTTCAATAGCAATAAAATTGATTTGGTATTCTTTGGTGGCGGACAAGATAAACAACAAATAGCTGTGGCTAAAGATTTGCAAACAAAAAAACAACAGATAATAAATTTTTATAATAGTAATAAGCCATTACTTGCGATTTGTGGTGGATATCAGCTTTTGGGAGATTGTTTTATTACTAATGATAAAAAAAAGATTTTAGGGCTAAAGATTTTTAATTTAATGACTATTGGAAGCGAAAAAAGAATGATTGGTAACGTAGTAATAAATTCAGAAAAATTAAAAATGCAGATAATTGGTTTTGAAAATCATAGCGGAAAAACTTGTCTAGAAGATAAAAAACTAAGTTTAGGTACAGTATTGACTGGTTTTGGAAACAATGGAGAAGACAAGACAGAAGGGATTATTGCAAATAATTTTATTGGTACTTATATGCATGGTCCATTATTGCCGAGAAATCCAAAATTAGCTGATTGGTTTATACAAAAAGCTTTAGAAATAAAATATGGTGAAAAAATAAATTTAGCAAATATTGATGACGATTTTGAAAACAAAGCTAGAAAATATATTGAAAATATTAAAAAATAATGAGGAGTATATATGAAAGATGAATTTGATTTATATTCGCCAAAGGTAATGAAATATTTTACAAATCCTAAGAATATGGGAAAAATTGAAGATGCTGATGCTATTGCTACAGTTGGTAATCCTAAATGTGGTGATGTGATGAAAGTATTTTTAAAAATTGCAAAACGAAAAAATAAGGATGGAAAAACAGAGGAATATATTAAAGACATTAAAGTGCAAACCTTGGGTTGTGGGGCAGCGATTGCAACTTCTAGTATCGCAACAGAGCTTGTTAAGGGTAAAAGTTTGGAAGAAGCATGGAAATTATCAAATAAAACAGTAACCGAAGAATTAGGAGGTTTACCTAAAGTAAAATATCATTGCTCTGTACTTGCGGAAGATGGAATCAAAAAAGCAATTGAAATTTATCGTAGTAAAGTAAAATAAAAGATATCTAACTAATAGGATAATTAGACATTTTAAATAAAAATGTTTATGAATATATTTAAAAAGAAGAAAAAAGTTTTAGTAGCAATGTCTGGTGGAGTAGATTCGTCAGTAGCAGCAGCATTATTAAAACAACAGGGTTATGATGTTGTAGGTGTTTTTTTGAAATTTTGGAACCCAAGTAAAAATGTGTGTAGGGAAAATGCTTGTTGCAATTATGAATCTTTGCAATCAGCAAGGACTGTTTGTGATATATTAGATATTCCTTTGCATGTGTTTGACGTAGCAAATATTTTTAAAAAAGACGTAGTTGATTATTTTATATCTGAATACGAACATGGCCGCACTCCAAATCCATGTGTAGTGTGTAATAAAAAGATAAAATTTGGTTGGCTTTTAGATAAAGCACATAAACTAGGTTGCGATTATTTATCGACAGGACATTATGCAAAAATTGAGCAAAAAAATGACTACTTAGAGTTATTTGTAGCTAAAGATAAAAACAAAGATCAAACATATTTTTTGTGGCAACTTTCACAAGATCAACTTAAGTCAATCATTTTTCCTCTTGGAAATTATGAGAAATCCGAGGTTAGGCAATTGGCTAAAAAATTTAAATTACCGACTTATAATAAACCGGAATCTCAAGATATTTGTTTTGTTCATAATGGCGTAAAAGAATTTTTAAAAATTTACGCGCAAAAATTAAAACAGCCAGGTGATATAGTTGATATTAATGGTGTAATAGTAGGGAATCATGAAGGATTAATTTATTATACTGTTGGACAGAGAGAAAATTTGCCAAAGATTGATGGCAAAAAATTATCAATTGAGTTTGATAAACATAGAATGCCTGCCATGTATGTGCTAAAATTAGATGTAAGCAAAAATCAGTTGGTTATAGGGCTAAAAGAAGATTTATTGCAAAAAAAACTAATAGCTAGTGATGTGAATTGGCTTGGTGAATATGTTTACGAATGTATGGCAAAAATCAGGTATAACAGTAAACTTGCAAAATGTCATATTCAAAAAACCAATTCAGTATTTGAGATTAGTTTTATTGATAGCCAATTGGCTGTAACTCCTGGGCAATCAATAGTTTTTTATGAAAATAATAAATTAATTGGTGGCGGTATAATTCAATGAAAAATAAAAAAACTTATCATATTTTGATCAAATGTTTGTCAGTTATTTTGATATTGGTTGGTGTTTATTATGTTGGTTATGGTATTGGTCATAATAATTTAGTTTTCGAAAAAAATTATCAACCAAAAATTGTTAATGTTGGTAATGGCCAACCAAAAGATGTTGATTTTAGTTTATTTTGGGATGCGTGGGATGTAGTAAAGGCAAATTTTATCAATAAAAATCTTGATTATAAAAAAATGGTTAATGGCGCTATTTCCGGAATGCTATCGTCGTTAGATGATCCATATACGATGTTTATGAATTCTGAAGAAAGTAAAGTTTTCAATGAAGATCTTAACGGTTCTTTTGGCGGAATTGGAGTCGAAATAACTGTGAAGGATGGTTTGATGATAATTATTGCTCCATTGGATGATTCGCCTGCTGCAAAAGCCGGTATCAAATCAAAAGATGTGATCACTAAAATTGATGGCGAAGATGTTGGTAACTATTCATACGCAGAAGCGATCAACAAGATTCGCGGAGAAAAAGGAACAAATGTGGTTTTAACTGTATTACATGAAGGTAATGACGAGCCAGAAGATATTACAATTACTAGAGATACAATTAAAAACGATAGTGTAAAGTGGGAAGTAAAAGATGATGTTATGTATATTCGTATATCCCAATTTGGTGATGATACATATGATCTCATGAATAAAGCTGCACAAGAAATTCAAAATAAGAATTTATCTAAAGTAATTGTCGATTTGCGAGATAATCCTGGTGGATATTTAACATCAAGTATTGATGTAGCAAGTTTATTTATACCAGATGGAGTAATTGTTCAGGAACAAGATAGAAATGGCGATGTAAATAAAATGTCGACAACGCACATTCCACGTTTGAAAGATGTAAAACTTGTAGTGTTGATCAATGGTGGCTCAGCTTCTGCTTCGGAGATTTTTGCTGGTGCTATGCAGGATCATAAAAAAGGTATAATAATCGGAGAAAAAAGTTTCGGAAAAGGTTCTGTGCAAACTTTAGAAAAACTCGAAGATGGTTCACAAATTAAAATTACAATTGCCAAGTGGCTTACTCCAGATGGTAGAGCAATTGACAAACAGGGAATATCTCCAGATATAGAAGTAAAAATGAGTGATGATGATAAAAATACAGATAATGATATCCAATTACAAAAAGCGATAGAAGAAGTAAATAAGTAATCTTTACATTTTATAAAAAACAGGGTAAAATTAGTTTTAAAGAAGATAAATAAATTATAATTATGAAAATAGTACTTTTGGAAAATGTTGATCACTTAGGTATCGCGGGGGATGTTAAAGAAGTCGCAACTGGTTATGCAAGAAATTTTTTATTACCTCAAAGAAAAGCTGTTGTCGCTGGAGATAGACAAGCAAAAGATTTATTAAAAAATATTTCCGTAAAACGTCAAGAAGCAAAAGCAGAGATTAAAAAAATTCAAAAAACTGCAGACTTACTTGATGGTAAGACAATAGAATTTGTTGTTAGCGTTAATGAAAAAGGAAAATTATTTGCTTCTATTACGGCTGCTGATGTAGCTAAAAAAATGCAAGTAGAAACAAATATATTGCAAATGTCTCCCATCAAAGAGACCGGAACTCATAAAGTAAAAGTTTATTTTGGCCACGATATCAAAGCAAATATCGAAGTTGTTGTTATGGCGGAAAAAGAAACCACTAAAACAAAAAATAAATAATTAATAAATTAGGAGGTTCTAATGACAATTTTGTGGGTAATAATCGCGGTTGTTGTCATTCTGGCTATTTGGGCTATTGCGGTTTACAATGGTCTTATTGGATTGAAAAATAGAGTCGAAGAAGCTTCGAGTGATATTGATGTACAAACAAAACGTCGTTATGATCTTATTCCTAATCTTGTTGAAACTGTGAAGGGTTATGCAAAGCACGAAAAAGGAGTATTTGAAGAAGTGACAAAAGCTCGAACAGAGGCAATGCAAGCAAAAGATATTAAACAAAAAGCAGAAAAAGAAAATGCCTTAACTGATACTTTAAAAACTGTTTTTGCAGTTGCAGAAAATTACCCTGAACTAAAAGCTAATGAAAATTTCAATCAATTACAAACTGAATTAACAAACACAGAAGACAAGATTGAAGCATCTCGCCGTTATTACAATGGTAATGTGGGAGATTTTAATACGAAAATTGAAGTTTTTCCAGATAATATCTTTGCAAAAATGCTAGGTTTTTCAAGAAAAGAATTATACGAAGCACGCGCAGAAGAAAAAGAAGCTGTTAAAGTTGATTTTAATAAATAAAAAAGAATAAAAATATTAGGAGGTCTATGTCAGACGAAGAAACAAAAGTTACTAAAATTAAGGGCAATGATATGCCTATTGGAGAAATTTTTTCTGAATCTTAGAATAATTTTTCTAAAAATTTTAGCATGTTA
>CAZFAN010000052.1:0-5459 GCA_964516525.1 uncultured Candidatus Saccharibacteria bacterium
GACCGCAATGGCCGCTATGGCGAACATCACCAGTCCGCCGAAAATTAAAAAAATGTATGTGGGATTCATGAGAATCCCTCCTTTCAAAATTAATTTTCGGCGACTGCGATCGCCGTAATAGTTGCAATCCCGATGACAAATATGCCACCGAAAATTGCAAACAGTAAAAAAAAGTTATTTCCGCCATCCCCTTCCAGAATTTTTACCCGGTTGGAGATAACATAATCGGCTGTTTGACGAGCCTTAGTCTCTTTCAAGACCTTGGCGTCAACAGCCGAAGTTGAAGCCGGATTCCAGGATTTAACCTCCTGGTAGACGGCTTTGTGTCCGGCACCAGCATGGTGACCGGACACGACTGGCGGATGAGGTGTTGGAATCCGGACCACCTCTTTGATAACCACATTTTGGGTGGTTTGTGGCTGTTGCCAGCCACTGATAATCTTTTCCGACTTGTTGTCGGAATAATTTTTCGGCGCAGTAACTGTTGGCGCCGGATTTGCCGCTGGCGAAGCGGCAGTTGAAATATTGCCTTTCTCCGGAGCCACCGGAGAAGTTCCTTCTGGGTCGTCGAATCCAATGGCCGAAGCCATGGACGATCCGAGAAGAAGAATTATCAAGGTGGTGAGTAAGATAATTCTCACTCGAACCACCTCCTTTCAAAAATTTTTATATATTAACCCCAAATGGGGTCATAGTGTCAATCTAAAGGGATATCCCTATTTTTTTAAATAGGTGGCCACCCTTTAGAAAAATGCTAATAAATTTATTTATAAGCATGTGTCTAAAGAGTGAATTTCCCTTATTTTTTAAGGTATTGCTTGCCTGTTTCTAAGTATAACTCATGTGTGATTTTTAACAGGTGATTATAGCAAAAAATATAGGTTTTGTCAATACCAAGTAACTATTATTGCTGGTTAAATTATGATTATAGAACTATTCTTCTTCGAAAAGAAATTCTTCTTCAATATTTGGATCATAGCTATCGCTATACATAAAATTTTCACGTCGTTTTCTATTAAGATCTTCGGTACGATAATGATCATTGACAACAACTTTGGCTAATTCAATAGCATTGAGCATATCAGCTGTTTTAAGGCTTTTATTTTGTTTGATAAAGTCAGGAATGAGTTCTAGTTCATAAAAGCGATTGGAAAGCTCTATATCGCGATGAGTGGTCTCTTCGGGGTGTGAAATAAAGCGAGATAGGTCAAGATAAAGACTATTCATATCATCATTAGCTTTGCTTAGCTGAATTTTTTTCGGAGTAGCATTGAAATTAATTTTGCGTGACAACGTAGCATATAGGGTAGCATGCTGTGAATCTTTGTCAGGTTTACTGGTAATATTATTAATCTCTTCTTCAGTAAAAGTTAAACCTTCAAAATTATTGCTAAGATCTTTAATTTTTGATGCAATTGGCACATTGTTAGGTACTAAATCTTGGAAATAAAAATTTAAAATTTTTTCTTTATCCAAGGTCGGAGTTTCTTTTTTTGTTTTTTGAATATAGGGCTGAACTTTTTCTTGAAAAGGACGGAACAATTTTTGGTATTGTTTGGCAACACCTAAGTTTTCATAATGTCCAAGCAAAGTTATAAGGGTTTTTTTCAAAGATAAAGTAACATTTAAAGGTAAACTCGCAGTTTTTTCTTCAACAAGATGAGAAAAAGCATTAAGCTCTTTCGGGGTAATCTCAGTATTTCGTTCAAAGCGATCAAGATTAGAATTGATAAAATCTTTGATGCTTGCTGGTAAATCATTAATTTCATAAATTTGGCTGCGTGTTTGACGAATATATTCTTTGAGACGGCCGTATTTTGTTGGATGTATTCCAGCAACATAAGGCATAGGACTTTCTTCTTTGACAAAATCAGAATAAATTTCTGTAAGTTTTTCTAGGGGATAT
Organism: uncultured Candidatus Saccharibacteria bacterium; assembly: GCA_964516525.1. GTDB lineage: Bacteria > Patescibacteriota > UBA1384 > JAMDBS01 > CAYSHH01 > CAZFAN01. The sequence goes on from CAZFAN010000052.1 coordinate 1,907, forward strand.
TCTTCTGCAGTTTTTACAACATCAAAATCATGTTCTTTGAGTTTGTTTTTTGATTCGTTATAATCTTGTTTATATTTTTCAGCTGCATAGTCTGGCTCACCAATAATATTTTTATAATATTCAAAACCTTGTCGAACAAATGGTGAAGTATACATGCTGAATAATTGTCTTTCTTCTTTGGAGGCTTGAACAAAACGACGGGTAAGAGCAACGACACCAGCATCAATAAGATTATTAAATCCATCTTCATTGAGGTTTTTGGCATAAGCTTGCATATCATTGATAAAGCTTTTTGTTTCTTTTTCGCCGATGATACTTGATAAATTGATATCACAACTAGCATAATCATCTAATTTACCTGATTTGCCAAAATTTGTATCGCCAAGTTTAGCATCAATAGCTAAAAACTCTTTTTTGGTATTGTTGAAGATATTATTATATAAATCAGGAGAAACATTTTGAATAGATCTTAAAGACTGAGTGTTATAAATAGTATCAAGTTTATTAAGTTGAGATTCATAAGAAAATCTGACAAATCGATTACCTTTTTTGGCATAACCAGGAGCAAAAAATCCTTTTGTTGCGCCAGCATGGGCTTTAGTAGCTCGAGTGACAAAATCAAAACCATCTTCTGAAATTTCTTTGCCTTTTGTTCTTCTAAATAATTTATCATTTTTCCAAAGCCATAATTGTGCCATCCACCATTGAAATGCACCTTTTTTGGCAATAGCAATAATTAATTGGCGAAGTCTATCTTTGCTATTTAAAAACCTTGGCTCTTTGATCATTTTAATATAATCACCTGTGCCGAGGTCACGAGATAATAATTTTTGTACTTCTTTGCCATCGCCTTCGGCAACAAACATATAGTAATATTCAGTATTGATAAGGGATGATTTGAGATTTTTTATAGTTTCAACAGTTGTATATAAACCTTGACCTAGCCAAGAAAGACTACTGTTTTCAAGTAAGAGATGGTAAAATCCTCCGATATGTTCTTTAGTGTCAGAATCGACATAAGGATTTAATTTTTTATTTAATTCTTTTTCGTCAAATACTCTGTCTTTAATAATAATTGGAGTTGTTATCTCGTTGGGTTTGGTGATATTGTCGGCTTTTAAGTTGTTGAGTAATTGATTGGCTGCTTCTTTGATTTTAGGATTGATATTGCCTTCATTTTTGCCTTCAGTAAGAACATAAGCTAGCCAGTCATCATGATTTTTGCAATTTTTATCAAGTTTATTGAAACCATTTTCTTTACAAATATTTTCAAAATTACTTTTGTCTTTGACAGTTGATAATATCGCACGAGTAATAATATAGATAAATTTTTTAGTATTAAAATATGTTAGACATATTTTTTCACCTTCAATATTTTCATATTCGTTTTCATAAAATGTGGATGTATCTACAGAAATGCGAAATTTTTGTTTACCTGTATCTTTGTCTTTAAATGGCTCAATAAAAGCTCCGCCGGTGGCATTTTTAAATACTTCGTTAATTTTTTCGTTATCTTTATTGCTAGGATTTTTCCAGTTAATATCAGAAAAACGAATAACAAATAATTGTTCAAAAATAGGACGTAATTTGTCTGGTAATTGTTGAGCAATGGCCAAACGGGCAATTTCCAGATTTAGTGGAGAGGCATTTTCAAATGATTCTTCTTTGATTTTGGATTGTTTTGCTGTGTCAAAGCCTTCAAATAGATATGCCGGTGGAGCTTTGACTAATTCATGATTGATTTTATTTAATTCATTTTTTTTCGCTTCTTTATAATCATCAAGAGTTTTATCTAACTGTTTTAATTCTTCTTTTTCTTCCTGTGTAAAATTAGCGTTTAGCTCCGGGTCAGCTTTTTTCTTTTGTTCTGCAGACATTGATTTCCAACGATTGGCTAACTCATTTTTGTATCTTAGAAACATGAGACGTTTTTCTTGTTCTGGGGATAAAGAAGGAATGATAGTTGGTGTAGATGTAGTGTGAACTTGGTATTCTTTTTTTTCTGTTGTTGTAGTTTTTTTGTCATTGTTCATAAAGCCTCCATATTTGTTATTTGTATTATAACAAATATGCTATCTTTTGTAGCGCGCGTAATATATATAAATTTGGTAGATTTGTCAAGATAAATTCGTTTATAATTCAATTTTAGTAATCTGCGGAGGAGGGCTCGAGGTTTCTTTTGAGGCAATATCATTGTTTTTGTCGGCAATATTATTAGGTACTTTTTTAATAATTTTTGGTGTATCTTCTTGGTCAATATTAATTGTTATTTTTTCATTAGGATTTGTTGGTGCTGTTTTTATAACAATTTTCGTTGCATCAACCGCTTTATCGATTGGCATTGAGGGAGTATTGGAATGTAATTCGAGAAATTTTTGCGGATCACTAATGGCAGTTTCTAAATAATAATTAGCAACATATAAACTTTCCAGAATACTTTTGACTGGTTCAATGCCAGAAGACGTAATTTTTGGTCCAAATTTAATTTTTTGAACTTGAGAAATGATATCAGTTGGAAGATCTTTAATATCTCTATTGTAGTAAGGTTTTAACTTTGTGACTAAAGATTCATTGTATTCTAATTGTTGTTGTAATATATCTGTTTGATTCATATTTAAAATAAATGAGTATCAGGAGCTGTGATATTGCCACTTGATCTTAATTGTCCAGCAATCTGTTGAGCAAGGATACTATTTTGTTTTACAGAATTGTTATTGTTAATAAAATTATTATAAACATCATCGCTACCACCTTGGCTTTTTATATATTTTTCAACATCGCTATCGTTATTAATATTTAAAGATAATTTACTCATTTTACTATGCATAGCATCTTTAGCAATAAGTATTTTTCTAATTTGATGTTCTTGTGGTGCGCCGCTTGTGTCATAAACATTGATTTTTTTGCCGAGCATTTCTCTAAGATGTTGTTTTCTTTCGCTACCTAAGCTACCTGTAGTCCCGGGGACAATGTCATTAACCACAGAGGAAATTTTATTGCTTATGCCATGTTTTAATGATAATTCCTGAAATGTTTTAGAATTTGCAACGGCATTTAATGTTGGATCATTTTCAGCTGCTTGCTCAAGAGCTTGAAAATTGGCAATTGCTTCTTTATGCTTATTGGCGTTGTATTGTTTTGAGGCGGCAGAGCCTTTGGCTAATTCATTGTCTAATAATTTGAGAGCGTCGATAACTTTTTGTGCACTTCCTTGTCTTTCTCTTGGGCTGGAACTTCTACTGCTTATTTTCTGGTAATCGTCAACATTGTTATTGGCATTTTTTACAGCTAGATCGTCAGCAGTTAGTTTTATAGGATTGCCAGTACTATCTTTTTGGATGTTTCCTTTGCTGTCAAGCGCAAATTGACTAAGTGGATTGTTGATATTTGGCGCAGACTGATGATCTCTTGCGTAGCTATCTTTTTGAATATCAAGACTGCGATTGATGGCTTGTTCAAGATCATTAGTGTTTTTAATACTTGGGCTTTTGATTTTTCCTTGAAGATGAAGATCGATTATTTTATTTAATTCAGTATTATCAAGTTTTTTGTT
>CAZFAN010000053.1:0-5386 GCA_964516525.1 uncultured Candidatus Saccharibacteria bacterium
AATTATTAATGACGCTAAATACATTCCAAAGGTTATTATCAGTGTCGATCTTTTTGGATTACCTGCTAATTATCCCAAAATAATTGAAATTGCAAAAAAGTACGGATTGTATATTCTGGAAGATTCTGCTCAAGGATTTGGCGGTAATATTAATAATAAAAGGAACTGTAGTTTTGGTGATATTTCTACAACCTCATTTTTTCCAGCAAAACCATTAGGTTGTTATGGTGATGGAGGGGCAATTTTTACTGATAATAATGAATGGGCTTCTCACATGAAATCACTACGAGAACATGGAAAAGGCGAATATAAATATGACAATATTAATATTGGAATGAATTCCAGGCTTGATACAATACAAGCAGCAATATTAAGTGTGAAATTAAGAGCTTTCAATAATTTTGAACTTGAAAGAGTGAATGAAATTTCAAAATTATATTCTTCTCAACTAAAAGACTATGTAGGTACTCCATTAATACCAAATGGCTATATGTCAAGCTGGGCACAATATACTATAAGACTAGATTCTTCTGAAGAACGGAATAACCTTAAAATATTTCTTGAAGACAATAATATTCCGAGTATGATTTACTACCCCAAAACTCTTAGCAATCAAACTGTATATAAAAATATATCAATCGATAATAACGTAAATCCTGTTGCTCAGAAATTATCTGAAACCGTACTTTCTCTCCCCATGCATCCTTATTTAACTGATGAAGATGCTGAATTGGTAATTAATACAATCAAAAAATTTTTTATTAACCGAAATTTATGTTTTAAAAATTTAATATTATGAAAACCTATCAAAGATGTACTCGCTGTGTTATGGATAACAAGTCAGATGACACTATTGTGTTTGACAGTAATGGAGTTTGTAATTACTGTACAGATGCGATTAGCAACATCAATAAAGTTTACTTCCCAAATGAAGAGGGAAAAAGAAGGCTTGATGCATTAATAAAAAAACTTAAAGAAGAAGGAAAAGGTAAAAAATACGATTGTCTGATGGGTATTTCAGGCGGACTTGATTCTTCTTATTTAGCATATTTAGGTGCTACTAAATGGGGTCTACGAATCTTAGCTGTGCATATTGATGATGGTTATGATGCACCTATCGCAAAATCAAATATTGAAAACCTATGCAAATCATGCGGCATTGACCTGATTACAGAAAAACCTGATGCAGAACAATTTAACGCATTAACAAAAGCGTTCATATTAGCTGAGGTTCCAAACATTGCAATTCCTCAAGATAATATTCTATTTGCATGCTTATTTAACTATGCAAAAAAATATAAAGTATATAATTTTCTTTCTGGTGGAAATTTTGCATTAGAGTCTGTACTTCAAAGGGGGAATACATTTACTGTGTTAGATATGAAACACAATAGAGATATTCAAAAGAAATTTGGAACAAAACCAATTAATAAATTACCATTCCTTTCACAATACAAAAAAGAATGGTACCAGTATGTAAATAAAATTATTACTACTAGGCCTCTTGATTTGATTAACTATAATAAAAATGAAGCAATTAGGGAACTGAAAGATTTTTGTGGCTTTACTTATTACGAGGCAAAACATCTTGAAAATATATTAACTAAAGTGACACAACTTTATTGGTTCCCAAGAAAATTCAATGTTGACAAGCGTACCTCTCACCTTTCAAGTTTGATAGTTTCTGGACAATTAACAAGAGATGAGGCAATTATTGAATTAAATAAGCCACTATATGAGCCAATCAAAATGGAAGAAGATATTAAATTTGTTTTAAGTAAACTAGATGTTTCAAGAGATGAGTTTGAATTACTTGTAAATAGACCTGGAAAACAGCATACTGATTATAAGTACGATAAATTCTTTATTATAATGCGAAATATCAAAAACCTACTTAAAACAATATGATTAGCCAAAGATTAATTATTAAAATTGTTCCAAAAATCTTTGAATTCCAAAGTCGTGATTTAAGAGAAATTTCTGTCCTTAATGATTTAGGTTGTAAAGTACATGTTGTTGCAATAGGTGAAAATTCTATATCCAATGATAATCCTGAATATATTTTACATAATAGAACATCTAGACCATTAGGGGCAAAATTTTTCTCAGTAAAAATTAATAGAATTGTTTCACTATTTACTATTGCAAAATACATTCGTAGTCTAAATGGACACATATATAGTTGCCATGACTTAGATGCACTATTTATTGGCTGGCTTGCAAATCTATTTGTTAGAAAATCACACAAAGCGCTTCTAGTATATGATTCCCATGAATTTGAATTAGGAAGAAATACAAATGGTAAAAGAAATTCAATCCATAATACTTTTATATTCATTTTGGAAAAGTTTCTTATTACCAAGAGTGCATTTTCAATAATGGTAACTGATTCTATTGCAGATGAGGTCACAAAGATATATAAACTTAAAACAAGACCATATGTAGTGAGAAATATTCCACCAAGCATTAAGATTGATGAAAATAAATTTATTGAAAAACGAATTTTTTTTTGTAAACAACTAAATTGTTCGTTAAATGACATTCTTTTAATGTACCATGGTGGAATAACAAATGGAAGAGGTATTGAGTCGCTTATTAAAGTTATATCATATTATAGCAATGTTTATCTAATAATACTTGGAAATGGAGAAGACAATTATATAAGAAGTATATTAAACCTTATTAACAATCAAAATGTTTCCAAAAAAGTTCTTCTTCACCAATCCGTTGCTCATGAAATATTGTGGCAATATGTTGGTGCAGTAAATATCGGCATGGTAGTTCCTGAAAATATTTGTAAAAGTTATTATTTTTCTTTAGGAAATAAATTTTTAGAAAACATCCAGGCTGAAACGCCAATTATTGCAAGTGACTTCCCGGAATTTGCACGCATAATTAATAAATATCAAATAGGATTATTATGTAATCCAGAAAAAATTGAAACCTTAAAAGAGGCAATTGACACTATTATTAATAATAGCGATCTATACAATAAGTATAAAATTAATCTAAAAACAGCCAAAAGAGAGTTATGTTGGGAAAATGAACGTATCATACTAGAAAATGCTTATAAAAAAATTATTAATTAATCTACACAATAGTGAAAGTTTTAAACAAATTATGGTCAAATCTTTCAAGGTCTGAATTCTTCAAAAGTGTAGTTGTACTTTTTTCGGGGAATTTAATTGCAAATATCATTTCACTAATAAGTATTCCAATAATAAGTAGGGTATACTCTGATGAAGCATTTGGTGATTATGCGATATTGATTTCTACAGCTGCTGTAATAAATGGCATCGCTTCTCTAGGACTTAGTTCGGCTATTATGATGCCTCAAAATGAAAATGAGGCCAAAAAGGTATTCATGACTTCGTGGTTTACACAAATTGTATTAGCTTCAATAATTACTATTATTGCATTTATTTTATCTCCAATTCTAAAAATATTTAGTCTACCCTTTTCATATTTGTTAAGTTTAACTCTCATTTACATATATATAATTGTATCTGGACTTTCGTCACTGTTATCAGTTTATGTAAATAGGCTTAATCTTAATAAAGTACTATTTTGGAATGTAATGATAAATTCACTTTCACTTTTATTTATCACAATACCTCTTGGAATCTTGGGACTTGGTGGAATTGGATTCATGATAGCAGCAATCTTAGGCTACACTATAGCAAACATTCAAATGATTATGAAAGTTATGCCATTTACAAAAGAAGTTAGCCTTAATGATATATTTAGAATTTACAAAGAGTATAAAGATTTTATTTTTTATCAATTTCCATCAAACTTACTTACAATATTCACAATTCAAATACCTAACCAATTCTTATCAAGCAAATTCGGTAATGCAGCATTAGGTAACTATGCTATGTGTGAAAGAGCTTTAGGTATTCCAATAAGATTAGTCGCAGGCCCCATAAATACTATTTATTTTCGACATTCAACTCAATATATAAACAAAGGAAATGATCTAAGTTCATTTACTTTTAAACTGATATCCAGAGTATTAATTTTAGCTTTTATTCCATTATTATTAGTCTTAACTTATGCAGAATCTCTATTTTCTTTTATTTTAGGGCAGTCTTGGGCAGAAGTAGGTAAAATCGCATCAATATTGATAGTACCTTATATTCTAATGTTTTGTACTACATGTATAAGCTATTGTTTAGTTGTGCTAAACAGACAAAAAATTAATTTATATTTATCAATATTTCAATTCATTATTATTGTTGGCTCATTGTATTTGGGATATGAAATATTCGAAGATTTCACAAAAACAATTATGCTTTTCTCTATTGCTAATTCGATTTTTCACCTAGTAACATTATTATATACATTTCATTACTTAGGTTCCCACCTTAAAAAATTCATTTTTTTTATAACAATATACTCATTAGCAATATACATAGTTTACTTTTTGATTACTACGATAACAGCTTAATGTATAGGTTTATACATCTTTACTAATGATGTTTTGATGCACAAACAAATTTGAACTTCTCTGTTTATTTAAATGGAAAAAATAATTATAATAGTTATTTCAGTATTAGTACTTGTAATACTTTATAAGGCGTATACTTTAAATTTTGGAAAAATAAAAATATTTACAATTTCATCATTTTTTATTTTCTCCTATATCGCATTTGCTTATTTAGGAAGTATACTACTAAATTTATTCGAGTTCCAAATGGAAATAAATTTAGGACTATATAACAGAAGAGACATTTTATTTCTTCAATGGGAACTAACGACCTATTCTCTAATTTTTGTTTTCATAGGAATTTATATTACTAAGCATATTTGGAGTAATTTTGATTTGCGATTAGTTTATAATAAAGCGGTAACAAAAAAAATATCATTTTACCCAAGCTTAGCCTCAAATTATAGCTTTGTAATTTTTTTAACAATTTTTTTATTATCGATACTAACACTTATTATCTATAGAAGTAAATTAGGTCAACTTCCTATTGAAATGATCTTATCTGGCAATGTTGAGGATAAAGCGTTATCCCTAGTCAGAAGTGACGCTACAAACAATTTTTCAGGAAAATTATATAGATATTTTTTATTTATTGAGGGAATTCCAATGTTAATTTTTATTGTAATTTCCTTTATAAAAGACATCGGCAAAAAGCAATGGGTTTACCTTTATATTTTTCTTTTTACTTATAATGCATTTGTCTCAATAATGACATTAGAAAAGGCACCATTATTAAAGTTTCTTATTTTATGTGTTATTATTTATTTCTTCAAAAGAAAAGAAATTTCTATAAAGTTACTACTAAAATTGGGGTTATTTTTTACTCCGTTAATTGTACTAATGTATTTCCAGTTTATGGGTCAAGACTCATTGTCATTTATAAAAATCATTGAAATT
>CAZFAN010000054.1:0-5345 GCA_964516525.1 uncultured Candidatus Saccharibacteria bacterium
AAAGAATATTTACCTGATCAATTAGCTTATAAAACATCTGAAAATAAGAATAAAATTGATAAAGAACTAAATGAAGAATATCGCCAAGCTTTTTTTGGAGAAGATTTTGAGTATTTAGGTGGCAAAAAAGATTTTAGAGATGCGCAATTAGAAAAGATTAAACTTGGTAACGGTAATATCGAATTAGATTACTCTAAGCTTGAAAATATACAAATATTGGACAGCTATGAAAATAAGTTAGTTGCTTTAAGGCAAAAAGTTCGTGTACAAGAAGAATCTGTGAAAAATAAAGGTGATGTAAGAATTCGCTTTATTGACAGTAAGGAAACAAAATATATTGAAAATAAAATGCTAGAAAATGATAGAAATATTGATCAAGAAACTGTATTAAAAAATATTTACCGATGGAAAATTAATGAAGATTTGGCACAAATTAGAATGTTAAAATGCGCTTCCGAAGCAAGAAAACTAAAATTACAATTAAATAATGTCGAAAAACCTGAGGAAAAAGCAAAAATTGAGCAGGAAATTAATACTAATGATCGTAATTTTGATAGGTATAGTAGTTTTATTTATGGTGAACCGCAAAAAGAATTGTTTGACTATTTTAGAATAAATATTATTGATAAATGTGATAAGGTACAAGTTCAGGACGAATATCCTGAAGAAATTAAAAATATAGCCTATGATTTAAAAAAAGATTTATCTAAGGATATTGATAAAATTGATCATAAAAATATTTTTACAAAGTTGCCAAACGTGAATTTGTCTGATGTAAACAGCGGAGAAACTATTAATTTTCAACCAGAACAGTTTAAAGAATTAGTAGAATCGGCTCTTAACGAAGTTGGCGCTGATGATGATTGGAGTGTTGTGATAGATAAGAATAAAACAGTAATGTCGGTTAGTCAAAAAGAAAAAAATATTTATGTGCCAGGAACAGATCGAAAAATTAATATAAACCGTATAAAATCTTTGATTAGACATGAAATAGGTACTCATGTGCAAAGAAGATTGAACGGTGAAAGATCAAATCTTTTATTGCTTGCTACAGGAGTAGATAGATACAATCCTGGCGAAGAGGCAGCGGCAACTTATAATGAGCAAAAAACAGAAGGGTTTAGGGAATTTGCCGGAGCTGACAGATATCTATCTATTGGTTTAGTAAAAGGTATGGATGCAGCGAAAGATAAAAAGGATAAAACACATGAGGATTATAGAAACTTTCTTGAACTATATAATATTTTAAATAAGTATTATGCGATAACGCAATATGAAAAAGTAAAAGATGTACAACAAGCAAAAAATAAAGCACAAGTCGATGCATTCAATAGATGTGTGAGAACTTTTAGAGGTATCAATAATTTACAAAATAAAAATGGATACTGTTTCAGTAGAGATATGATATATGCAAATAATATAAACCTATGGAGATTGATAAATAAAAATGGAGATCAAGAAGAAAATATATATTTAGGTAAATTTGATCCTACTAACAATCGTCATGAGTTTGTGCTGAGTGTATTGGGTATAACAGATGATGAATTAGAGAAATTAAAAAATAATCAATAAAAAAATGGTGCGCGTGGAGGGAATCGAACCCTCTACCCCGACTTTATAAGAGTCGTGCTCTAACCGATGAGCTACACGCGTAAGATATAATGATTTTAACACAAAAAATATCTTTTATACAAGGTTAAGTTGTGTTATATTTATTCTAGATCAAAATAAATATTCCAATGGAAAAACAAAAGGTTACTGATATTCATCCGGTATATAATCATAGTAATTATATATCAAAAATAGTTATACCAATTTTTTTAGGGTTATTGATTTTTTGTGCAATAATTATTGGTGCTTTTTTTGTATATAGAGAATATTATAAAGAGAAAATATATCCGGGAATTTATGTTGCGAATTTTGATTTGGGTGGAATGAATAAAACAGATGCTTTGTCGGTAGTGGGACAGCGAGTAAAAAAATTAAATGAAATCGGTTTGACTTTAAAAAATAATATTGATGAAAGTAGCAAAGAAGTAAAATATCAAGAGCTTGGTGTTAAATTTGATAAAGATGAAACCATAAATAATGCTTTGGCATATGGTAAAAATGGTAGTTATTATGAAGAAGCTAAAGCTATCATAACTGCTTTAATTGATAATGTTGATATTCTTTTGGTGATAAATTTTGACGATCAACAATTGAAGAATGCAATAAAAGAATTGTCTTTGGAAAATTCAGATGAGACAGTAGACGCAACTTTTATAATAAATGACAAGGATGAATTTGAAATTGTTAAAGAAAAAGATGGTACAAGCGTTGATTACAATCAAATAAAAACAGAAATTTATAATTGTGCAAATTCCCAAAATATTTATAAAACTATTAGTATTGGAACGAAAGTTAAACAAGCTAATATTACAAATAGTGATATAGCGTCATTGACCGATGCAATAAAGCAGATTATTGATAAAAAAATTGTTTATTCCTATGGCCAAACATATTATCAACCGACTAAGAAAGACTTGTCTTCATGGGTAGTTATTGAAAAACATAGTGATCCTAAGGTTACTTTGTCTGATGAAGAAATACAAAAGTATATTACACAGTTAGCGCAAAAAATTGATGTAAAAGTAATTAACAAACAAGTTAATAGTGATGATGGCAATGTTGTTACAGAAGGTCAAGACGGAAAAATTTTAAATCAGGAAAAAGCTTTTTCAGACACAAAAAAAGCTTTAGAAAACAATACAAATCAGATTTATATAGTTCTAGATGTAAAGACCGTTAATAGAGCTGAAGAAAAGATAACTGTAGCTAACAATAATACTGGCGGGACACCAGGACTTGCTGATGGAAAATATATAGAAGTAAATTTGGCAACACAAACAATGTATTTATTTGACGGAAAAAATCAAATTGCAAATTATACAGTTTCTACTGGTGCATGGGATACGCCAACCCCTATTGGCGTAAGAACTATACAGGGAAAATCTGCAAGAGCTTGGAGTGAAAAATACGGTTTATATATGCCATATTGGAATAGTTTGGGTGATGGTTATGGTATTCATGAACTTCCTGAGTGGCCCGGCGGATACAAAGAAGGAGAATCACATTTGGGTACTCCGGTTTCACATGGTTGTATTAGACTTGGTGTTGGTGCTGCACAGATGGTATATGATTGGGCACCTATTGGAACACAGGTGTTTATTCATGAGTAAAATATTTACTCGCGATATATTTTATGATAAATTATATCTAATATAAGGAGCGAGAATGAGTCAAATGGTTCCAGTGGTGCTTGTTGTTGAAGAAGATCCAAATTTGGCGAAGATATACGAAGAGCGATTTAAGAAAGAAAAATTCGTTGTTGTTCTGTCTAGTGATGGCGAGGATGCAATAGTTAAAGTAGTTCAAGAAAAACCAGATTTAATTTTACTTAACCTGATGTTGCCAAAAAAAGGTGGTTTTGGAGTAATGCAGATTTTAAAATCAATGCCCACAACAAAAGATATACCAGTCATAATGCTTAGTGCTTTTTTGCAAAAAGAATATATTGAAAAAGCTAATTACTATGGGGCAGAAAGGTTTTTATTAAAAACGGAATATACACCGGCTGATATTGTAACGCAGGCAAAGGAAATTATTGGTTGGAACTGATTTGGCCCTATAGTCTAGTGGCTAGGACGTCGCCTTCTCAAGGCGAAGACAGGGGTTCAATTCCCCTTGGGGCTGCCATAAAATAATAAATAAATTAAAGGAGAAATATGGGAAAACCAACAGTTGATTTAGAAAAATGTATCGGTTGCGGTGCGTGCGCAAGTTTATGTAGTGAAGTATTTTCTTTAGATGGTAATACAGGCAAGATTAAAGTTTTAGATACTGATTATGTGAAAAACGCTGAATGTATAAAAGAAGCAGCAGATAGTTGTCCGGCAAATGCGATTGAGTTATAAATTGTATTTTTTGATAAATTATAAATATATATTAGGAGGATAATGAAATCAAATTTTACTCAAAGGATAAATAGAACATTATCTTATTTTTTGATTTTTTTTGTTTGTATTTTAAATATTAGTCCAATATTTAATATTGAAAGTCTTATTACTCGAGCAAAAGCTGACTCGAATGACTACACGATGTCTAAAGATTTGAATTTAGTTATAAATCAATCTAATAATATATTAGATGCTAATTTATATTTAAAAAATGATTTGACTAATAAATACAGTCAAATTACAAAATCATCGTATGAAATTTTTCATGGTGATGGTAGTACTACAAATAATTTTAGTAATTTTCCATACGACGATAACTATTATAGTTTATTTAAACAGATTGATTTGAGTGGATTTACTGATGATGAGTATTATATTGAAGGATATGTCGAGGTAAATGGTCAAAAAATAAGACAAAGAGCTTATTTTGCTGTAGGTACTAATCCAAGCTACTCAACTCAAGCAAGTAATTCTTGGAGTAAATACGCAAGTAATCCGATTGTTAGTGATACATCAATCAATCAAGCTCGAGTAGTAAAAAGTGGCAGCACTTATAATATTTGGTTGAAAAATAATAGTGGCAATTTGGTGTATTACAGTACAACAGATTTGACTAACTGGGGAAGTATGACAGTTTGTACAGAAAGTGGAGCTGGATCTTTAGCTAATATCAATGAACCAACAATTATTCTTGATGGTAGTACTTATAAAATGTGGTATGAAAGTACAACTTCTACTGGTATCATTAAGTATCGCACATCCTCCGATGGAAAGGTGTGGACTTCGGAAAGTAGCTTAACATGGTCTGATGGAGATAATACATGGGAGGATAATGGACGTTATAGTCCTTGGGTAATTAAGGATGGAAGTACTTATAAAATGTGGTATCAATCTTTTTCTAATACCAGTGGAGAAACTGGTGATCGTAGAATTAATTATGCTACATCTACAGATGGAACAACTTTTGATAACGCCGGAAACTTAGGACAGGTTACTTTTGATGGTTCAACAAATAATAATATTGTTTTATCTGTTGGAGCAAGTGGTGCGTGGGATGATAGCAGTATTTTTTCAGTAAATGTGGTAAAACATCCAGAAACAAATTATTTTGAGCTTTGGTATGGTGCGGAAAATGGTGATTCTGTTTATAAAATTGGTCATAGTATAAGTGCGGATGGTATTCGTTGGACAAAAGATAGCAATAACCCAGTTTTATCTGTTGGAGCAAGTGGTGCATGGGATGATGCAGGTATTTATCTGCCTACAGTCTTAATAAATGATACAGGAACTGCGGGAGATATCTATGAAATGTTTTATACTGGCTATGATGGATCGGATACTAGAATC
>CAZFAN010000055.1:0-5203 GCA_964516525.1 uncultured Candidatus Saccharibacteria bacterium
TAATTGCACGTAATATTCTTAGATGATCTTCATTGATACGATCGTTAGGGTTGCCAATAAACCTAATTATTTTATTTTCCATATCTTTTTCACCATTAACATAGTCAATTATCTTTTTTCTAATTGGGTCATAAAACATGCCATTAATAGTAAAATCTCTTCTCTTTGCATCGTCTATTGCATTTGTAAAATAAATTTTTTCTGGATGTCTTGAATCTTTATATTCAGATTCTCCACGAAAAGTTGCTATTTCAAAAGTATGACCATCGACATTGGCAACAATTACTCCAAACTTTTTGCCAACATCAAAAGTTTTATCAATAATCTTTTTTATTTCATTTGGAGTGGCGGAAGTTACAATATCGAAATCTTTCGGTTTAACATTCATTAACATATCACGAACGCATCCACCAGCAAAGTATGATTCATAACCTGCGTCTTGAATCTTCTTAACAATATTTATAGCTACATTTTTCATGTTTATAAACTAAAAATCGAATTACTTTTTGGACACTTTAATTGCCATATCCGGGCAAATATCTTCACATATGCCACAGCTGATACATTTTTCTATATCAACCTCGGGAACAGGGTTGCCAAAATAATTTACTTTATTACTAGACCAAGAGAGAGCTCCTACAGGACATTTTTCAATACATAGTCCACATCCTTTGCAATGATTAGGGGAGTGAACATACTTTTTTTTATCATTATCAATAATTTCATCATTAAGATTAACATTTGGGTATCTATCCAATGAAATATTATATAAATTTTCACGAGCCTCCATGCCAGCATAGAAAGCGTTAATATTTTCAACGATACCTTTTTTTTCACCTAGAAAAATTTTTATGCTATTAACAATATCTTCAATTTTTAGTGACATTTTACGATTAAACTCTTTAGCTAAAATTCCTAAAGAAACCATATTTAAACTTTTTGAACTAATTTTATTATCAATTAGATACTGACGAAAATTCATCATATTAATAATAATTGTGTTTGAGTCACAATAAGATTTTGTCAAAGATAGATCTCTAGAAGTCAAACACAAAATAATATCAGCTTTATTGAATTTTGGATAACTAACTGGGCTTTCACTAACTTGTACGTATGCCATTGAAATACCCATACGCATTTCTACACCATAATGAGGCATATAACAAATTTTATATTTTTCTAAAAAGCATGTTTCAGAAAAAATCTTAGCAATTGTTTGTATTCCTTGCCCACCTTCTCCAGTCATTAAAATTTTTATATTTTTTTTATTCATATCATTTTTTATCATTAATAACTTTTTGTTCAAATACTTTCGCCATAACATTTTCTACATAATCAATTGATTCTTTTGCATTTTTACGCCAATTAGTCGGACACATAGACAATACTTCGACAAAAGAAAAAGATTTATTGTTAATCTGATTATTGATCGCGTCTTCTAAAATTTTTTGCAAAACTTTAGGCTTTGTCACAATTGTTCTAGCTAAAAACATCTTATTGTTATCAAGTGCAGATAAAATTTCTATACCTTTAAAAGGATTTCCAAAATTTTCACAAACTTTACCATGTAAAGATGTTGCTGTTTTTTCGCCACATAAAGTAGTTGGTGCAATTTGTCCACCAGTCATACCGTAAACTGTATTATTGACTAAAACAACCGTAATTGGATCGTTACGATTTGCAGCATGTATAAGAGCTTGTAATCCAATAGCATATCCACCTCCATCACCTAAATAAGCAATTCCAATTTTACCAGGTTCTACTGTTTTATAACCAGAAACAACAGGAATAGTACGACCGTGATGTGTTTGAATAGTCGGTACATCAAAATAATCCCAGGACAGAAGAGAACAACCAATATCAACACCTATCATAACTTTATTAGCAATATTCATTTTATCAATAACTTTCCCTAGACTTTTCAATACAATACTATGCCCACATCCTGGGCAATATTTATCCGGTTTAGTTGATGTTTTCAAACAATTTGGAAAATTTTCATTCATAATTTAATTATTACTTATAGTGCTTTAATAATTTCTTCTGGAGAAATCAATAGTGCTGGCTTCTGAATTGTTTTTATTTTTATTCCAGTGCTTAAATTAGCCTTTACTAATCGTTCAAGCTGACCAAATGAAGATTCAACAATCAAAATTTCGTCGGCATTTCGAATAGCTTTCATTAAAGACAAAACATCAAACGGTCGTAAAGTAATAGGACGAAATAAACCAATATTTTTACCATGATTTCGCAAAACATTGATTGCTTCCTTTGCCGCAGTCGCAACAATACCGTGTGCAATTATTATTTTTTTTGCATCATTAGTCATATATTGTTCTGACTCAACTATTTCCTTAGAAAATTTATTATAATCTATATTATTTTTTTCTATTGTTTCTGCTAATTCTGATTCAAAATTAAAACAATTACGAATATTAATATTTTTTTTGTCAAAAATTGTGCTAGATGGATAAGATTTATAATTATTATTAATATCTACTTCAGTAGCCATTTTAGATTGATAACCATCTCCCAAAACCAAAGTAGGAAAGCGATACTTCCAAGCATTGTTAAAAGCTTTAATTGTATAATCAAATAAATCTTGGGGTCCAGATGCTGAATAAACAATTCTATGACCTTCTCCATTACCACCAAAACAAGCCAAAGTTACCTCTTGCTGACCATAAATTACCGTTCCAGTTGATGGCCCGCCACGCATCATCATTATTCCTACGAACGGTAAACGCATTGCTTCTGCCATCACCAATGGATCTTGCATAAGTATATGGCCAGGGCCAGCCGAAGCAGTAAAGGACTTTGTACCTGATAATAAAGCACCAATAGTATTAAAACCAGCAGAAGTCTCGTCTTCAGCTTGAATCATTTTTAAAGTCTTATCATGAGAACAATATTCTGCCCATATTTGTAAAATCTCTGTAGCAGGAGTTATAGGATAACCAGACATAAATTTAGCACCAGCTAATTTTGCAGCCAAGATAACAGCTTCGTTTCCAGTTATAAATTTTATTATTTTTTTTGACATAATGACTAGTTTATTTTTATATATTATATCACTAATAGTTTGCTTTATATAATTTTTAAAATTTCTTTGGCTATTTGTATTTCTTCATCTGTTTCAATCGCTTCAATACATGAATTACATACTATATGATTCATATCTTTTAAAATTTTATTTCTGATTACAGAAGATCCAAAACCAATTTTTCCAGTAAAAACAAGTACATCCAATCCGCCCAATATTGCATAATATTCACCAATATATTTTTTAACACGATAAACATACATTTCCAAAGCTAATTTAA
The DNA here is from genome assembly GCA_964516525.1 of uncultured Candidatus Saccharibacteria bacterium. Taxonomy (GTDB): domain Bacteria; phylum Patescibacteriota; class UBA1384; order JAMDBS01; family CAYSHH01; genus CAZFAN01. Next base: position 3,324 of record CAZFAN010000055.1, read on the forward strand.
CCCTGTCAATTGTTTGTTTATCTAATTTTTCTACATCAATTCTTGGTTTGTAATTAGCATCTTCAACTTTATATCCAGCAATATGTAAAAAATCCATCATATCGGCTTCTAGTCCAGTTATTCCCACCATGCCAGATTCAAAATTTAACATTTTATCAACCTGCCTGTGACCTAAATATTTTTTTTCAATTAAATAATGCACAATGCCAGTATCAATATTTCCACTTCTCGTCACCATCATCAACCCTTCCAAAGGTGTAAAACCCATTGATGTATCGATTGGCTTACCATCACATGTAGCAGTCATACTCGATCCAGCGCCGAGATGGATACTAATAATTCTTTTTGCCATGGGATAACGGTTTAATATATTTTCAGTTACATATTGATGAGATATGCCATGAAAACCAAACCTCTGTATACCATATCGTTGGTAATACTCATATGGTAATGGATAAATTTTTGTAACACTCGGCAAATCTTTATAGAATACCGAATCAAAAACAGCATAGTTAGGAATATCACGATGCCCTTTGCGTCCACTGTTATCTAAAATATTTTTCATAACTTCCAATATTCTAGGATTATGCAATGGAGCTACAAGGTTATAATTACGAAGTAATTTAATAACGTTTTTATCAATTATAGTAGTTTTATTATATTTATCACCGCAGTGGACAACTCTATGACCAATAGCAACAAGATCTGGTATTCCGCTTAGTCCACTAACACTAGATCCGATGCCCTGAAAAATCAAAGATAAAGCATGAATATGATTTTTTGGTCCATTTGGTAATCCAATACGATCAATTAAGCCTCTTTTTAAAACAGACAAATGATTTTGATCGCTAAACTCAAAAAGTTTATATTTAATTGAAGAGCTGCCAGTATTAAATACTAAAATTTTTTTCATACAATCTCTCCAAAATCACCATTTCTTAACCCAGCTGCGTTTGCCTCGTCAGTATCAATTTGAAAAGATAAAAAATCAACATTTTCATGACTGCGTACTATAACATTATTAAATATCAACGAACGTTCACCATATGTTTTAATAGATATTTTATCATTGTTCTTAATATTTAATTCATTTGCCAATTGAGGTTGAATATGTAAATGTCTTTGAGCCACAATCACACCTTTGTCCAAAATTACTTTCCCATGCGGCCCAACAATCTCAATACCTCCAATAGAGTGTTTTAGGTCACCTGACAATGTCGGTTTGTCAATATTCACACCCAAAGAATAAGCATCTGTCATTGAAATTTCTAACTGTGTTTCTTCTCTAATTGGTGCGATAATCCTGACATTTTCAATAATAGATTTTGATCCTTTTATTGTTAATGTTTCTTTTGTGGCAAATTGACCGATTTGTGACAAATCTCTTTCTTTGACAAAATTATAATTATCACCAAACAGTATATCTACATGTTTTTGTGATAAATGTATGTGTCTAGCGGAAATTTCAATTGGAATTTTCATATTTTTATTTTTGTTTATTTATATCCTATTTTATTTAATAAAGACTGTCCAGTCATTGTTGTAGGTTTGGCAATATTAAATAATTCTAAAATCGTAGGCGCAACATCTGAAAGATTGGATGAAGACGATAAAACATCATACATTTGAACTTTAGCTGGAGATAATGCACCCTGTATTAAATTCTTTTCTTTTTTTTTATCAATAACAATAAAAGGTACTGGATTTATTGTATGCAATGTTTCTCTATTAGAAGATGTTTTATAAGGAATTATTTGTTCTGCGTTTCCATGGTCAGCAGTAATAATCGTAATATTATCATGATTTGCGTCAACAATTTTCTTTAACATTTTATCTGTAAAGCGAACAGCTTCAGAAGTAGCAAGAATATTACCAGTGTG
>CAZFAN010000056.1:0-5070 GCA_964516525.1 uncultured Candidatus Saccharibacteria bacterium
AGTTTGGGATATGTTGGAAAAGATTACTACTGACGCTTATGTATTATTAAACCGTGCACCAACTTTACATCGTCTTGGTATCCAGGCTTTTAAACCAGTACTTGTTGAAGGTAAGGCTATACAAATTCATCCATTGGTTTGTCAGGCTTTCAATGCTGACTTCGATGGTGATCAGATGGCCGTACATATTCCTTTGTCTGTACAGGCACAATGGGAAGCTAAAAACTTAATGCTAGCAGATAACAATCTTTTAAAACCAGCATCGGGTGAACCTATTGTTGCTCCACGTCTAGATATGGTTCTAGGCTGTTATTATATTACTTCGTTCGAAAAAGGTGTTAAGGGCGAAAATAAAATTTTTTCATCTAAAAACGAAGCTATTTTAGCTTTTCAAAATAATTTCATCCACGTTCGTGCAAAGATTAAAGTAAGAATGGCTACATCTAAAGACGGAATGGAAGAATTAATTGAAACAAATATCGGTCGTATATTATTTAATAATGTACTTCCTGAACAACTACGCTTTGTAAATGATACAATGGATGCAAAAGCTCTAAAAAAGATTGTTAAAAAATGTTTTGATTTATTAGGATCAAAAGAAACAGCTAGATTAGTTGATCGTATTAAAGATCTTGGTTTTAAATATGCAACCCATTCTGGAGTAACATTTTCCATTGATGATATTACAGTTCCACAAGAAAGAGCCGCAATTATTGAACGTTCGGAAAAAGAGTTAGAAAAAATTGAAGAACAATTTAAACAAGGATTACTTAGCGATCAAGAAAGATCATCAATGGTAACAGAACTATGGATGAGAACAAAAGACGAAGTTGAAAAAAACATGATGGCAGATTTTGACAAAGAAAGTCCCGTCTACACAATTTTAATCTCTGGTGCTCGTGGATCTATTAGTCAGTTAACTCAAATGGCAGGTATGAAAGGCTCTGTAGTTAATCCAGCAGGTGAAATTATCGAAATTCCAGTAAAATCAAACTTTAAAAATGGTCTTTCAATTACAGAATACTTTATTTCAACTCATGGAGCTCGTAAAGGTCGTTCAGATACAGCGTTAAGGACATCAGACGCAGGATATTTAACCAGACGTTTAGTAGACGTAGCACAAGATCTTATTATCGACAATGAAGATTGTGGTGCAACTGAAGGACTAACATTCAATAAAAAAGACTTTGAAAATGAATCTGATTTTTACGCAAAAATTATTAATCGTTTCCCTTTAACACCAATTATTGACACAAAAACAAAGAAGACAATTATTGATACTAATACCGTTATTACAGATAGTGAAATTGATCTTTTGAAAAAGGCTAATATTGACACAGTTAACGTTCGTACAGTATTAAAATGTAAAAATAAATTTGGTGTTTGCCAACATTGTTACGGGATTGATTTATCGACAGGAGCAGTAGCTAAATTTGGATCAGTAGTAGGTATTATTGCTGCTCAAGCAATTGGAGAACCTGGCACACAGCTAACCTTGAAAACTTTTCATATGGGTGGTGTATCTGGCGAAGATATTACATCAGGCTTGCCACGTGTTGAAGAATTGTTTGAAGCTAGAAATCCAAAAACAGCTGCAATTATTGCACGCTTTGATGGTACTGTTAACATCAAAGATGAAAAAAATATCCGTATTCTACAAGTAGTATCGAATACATGCGAAAAAGAAGAGTATAAATTAGAAAAAAATTACAAACCTGTTGTAAAAAATAATGAATTTGTTAAGTTAAAACAAGCAATTGCTACTGCTGAAGGTAAAAAAGCCATCAGAACAAAGATTAGCGGAATTGCAAAAATTTCTGGTGACACAATAGTTATTGAATCAAAAGAAAATATTATTGATGCCTATCAAATTTCTCCACGACTGGGACTATTTATAAAAAATAATGATGCTGTCAAAAAAGGTCAAATTCTAACTGATGGACACTTAAATCTAGATAAAGCAATGGAGATTAAAGGAAAAGAATTTACACAACAATATATTATCAAATCTATTCAAGAAATTTACGAATCTCAAGGACAAAGTATTAATGAAAAACATGTTGAAATCATTTTAAGACAAATGTTTTCAAAGGTATACATTAAAGAATCAGGAGATTCTGACTATATTGTTGGACAGATTGTTAATCGTATAGATATTGAAGAAAAAAATCAACAATTAATTGCAGAGAATAAATCACCTATAATTTTTAAAGATATTATATTAGGAATTACACGCGTATCTTTAAAAACCAACAGCTTCTTAGCAGCTGCCAGCTTTCAAGAAACAACTAGTGTTCTTATTGATGCAGCCACACGTGGTAGCACTGATAAGCTAAAAGGCTTGAAAGAAAACGTAATTATTGGTAAACTAATCCCTGCAGGTACAGGATACAAAGATTTCAATATAGATATAGCTAAAAATAACATAGGAGCTTAAATGCCAACCATAAATCAATTAATTAAACACGGTAGAAAGAACGAAGCTAAAAAAGTCAAAACTATTGCGCTTCATAAAAACTTTAACTTTATTAAGAATAAACCTTCATATTCTGTTAAAGGAAATCCTTTTAAGCGTGGTGTTTGTATCAAAGTAACAACTATGACGCCTAAAAAACCAAACTCAGCTTTACGTAAAATCGCAAGAGTTCGTATTACTACAGGTCAAGAAGTTACTGCATACATTCCAGGTGAAGGACATAATTTACAAGAACACTCAATAGTTTTAATTAGAGGGGGTAGAGTAAAAGATTTGCCAGGTGTTCGCTATCACGTAATTCGTGGTAAACTTGACACTGCAGCAGTTGAAAATAGAAAAACATCACGAAGTAAATACGGTGTTAAAAAGGAAAAGAGTAACTAATAATTAAGGAAAATTATGCGTGGAAAATCTTTCACAAAAAAAAGAAAATTAGTTCCAGATGAAAAATACAACTCTTTGTTAATATCTGAATTTATTAACAAAGTTATGCTTGATGGTAAAAAAGACACAGCAACAAGAATTGTATATGCTTGCTTATCAGAAGTGGAAACAAAAACCAAGAAAAAAGCACTTGAAGCTTTTGATATTGCTTTTAAAAATGGTGCGCCTTTAATCGAAGTTAGATCAAAGCGTATTGGTGGTGCAACATATCAAGTACCAGTTGAAGTTACACCAAGTAGAAAAATTGATTTAGTATTCCGTTGGCTTATCGAAGCAGCTAGATCTAAACAAGGTCAAAGCATGGAAAAATTTTTATCCGATGAGATCTTAGCAATGTACAAAGGAGAAGGTACCGTAATCAAAAAAAGAAATGACGTACATAAAATGGCAGAAGCCAATAAGGCATTTGCACATTTTGCGCGTTTTTAATAATAATTATTTAAGGAGTTTAAATGGCTCGCGAATATGATTTAGCACATACAAGAAATATTGGTATTATTGCCCACATTGATGCGGGAAAAACAACTACCACAGAAGGTATATTATACCGCACAGGCAGAAAACATAAAATTGGTGCTGTACACGAAGGACAAGCAGAAATGGACTGGATGGAGCAAGAACGTGAACGTGGTATTACTATTACTTCTGCAGCAACTACATGTTTTTGGAAAAATCATGCAATTAATATTATTGACACTCCAGGTCACATCGATTTTACAGTAGAAGTACAACGTTCTTTGAGAGTACTAGATGGTGCTGTAGTTATTTTTGATGGAAAGATGGGCGTTGAGCCTCAGTCAGAAACTGTTTGGCGTCAAGCAGATAAATTTGGCGTACCAAGAATTTGTTTTATAAATAAAATCAATCAAACGGGTGGTGATTTTTATAAAAGCCTAGCATCCATTCGTGAACGTTTGTCTGGCAATGCTTTTCCAATTCAATTACCAATTGGTTTTGAAAAAGATATTTGCGGTATTGTTGATCTAGTTAGTAGAAAAGCATATACATATAAAGATTTTACCGATAAAGAATTAATTGAAAAGCCAATCCCTGATGACATGAAAGATAATGTTGAAAAATATCGTCAGGAATTATTAGAAAAAGTTGTTGAATCAGATGATTCTCTTATGGAAAAATATCTAGCTGGCGAAGAAATATCAGAAGAAAACTTTATCAAAGCAATTCGCAAAAGCGTATTGTCAGGTAATTTTTACGCCGTCTTAGGTGGTGACGGACGAGGCGTTATTGTTGAAACATTACTTGACGCTGTTGTTAATTTTTTACCTTCACCTATTAATAAACCTGAAATAAAAGGTATTGATCCTAAAAATAACACTGAAATTACACGCGCTATTAGCGACGAAGAACCCTTTGCAGCACTTGCTTTCAAAGTTGCGACGGATCCATTTGTTGGAACATTAACCTTTTTTAGAGTTTATTCTGGAACATTGACTGCTGGATCATATGTTTATAATCCAATCAAACGTCAACGTGAACGTATTGGAAGAATTGTGCGTATGCACGCCAACAATCGTGAAGACGTTAAAGAAGTATACACAGGAGAAATTGCTGCTGCAGTTGGATTAAAAAATACTGTTACTGGTGACACAATGTGCGACGAAACAAACCCAATAGTTCTAGAAAAAATAGAATTTCCTGATCCTGTTATCGACATTGCCATTGAACCAAAAACCAAAGCCGATCAAGAAAAAATGGGCATCGCATTGCAAAAACTTGCGCAAGAAGATCCAACATTTAGAGTGCAGACTAAGGAAGAAACAAATCAAACTATTATATCAGGTATGGGTGAATTACATCTTGAAATTTTAGTTGATCGTATGAAACGGGAGTTTAAAGTTGAAGCAAATATTGGCCAACCACAGGTTGCCTACAAAGAAACGATTCGCCAATCAGCAGATGCTGAAGGAAAATTTATTCGCCAATCAGGCGGTCGTGGTCAATATGGTCATGTCTTAATAAAACTTGAGCCATTGGAACGCGGCAAAGGTTATGAATTTGTTGATAAAATCGTTGGCGGAAAAATTCCAAAAGAATATATTCCAGCAGCGAACAAAGGAATTCAAGAAGCAATGAACCGTGGTGTAGTAGCAGGCTATCCTTTAGTTGATGCAAAAGTTACATTATATGAT
>CAZFAN010000057.1:0-5047 GCA_964516525.1 uncultured Candidatus Saccharibacteria bacterium
AAAATTTTGCTACTGATTCGTTTGCGGTAATTTTATCTGAAGCTCGTAAATATCGTTTGAATTTAATAATGACCAATCAGTATATTGCGCAGATGCCTGAAAATGTTGCTAAAGCAATTTTTGGTAATGTTGGTACAATTTTGTCTTTTCGTGTTGGTGCCCAAGATGCTTCTGTTTTAGTGAAGGAATTTGAACCAGTATTTACAGCAAACGATTTGATAAATTTAAATAATTACAACATCTATGTAAAAATGGCGATTGACGGCGTGACCAGGCCAGCTTTTTCGGCAGTAACTTTGCCATTGCCAGATAAAGAGCCAGTTAATATTTTTGATCAAATTGTTGAGGCTTCACGGGCTAATTACGCTTCGAACAGGGTAGATATCGAAGATAACATGAAGAAATGGACTGAAGAAATAGAACAATCAAGCGCACAAAAAAATAACAATGTTGATATTAATAAAAATGGAATAAGTTTTTATACTTTTGTCGATAAAATGGGACAGAAATGGTATATTCCGAAAGCTAAGCCTGAAGAAAAAGATGACGAAGATAAACCTGATGATAAGGTTAAAAAAGGGGAGTCAAGTAGTAAAAATATTAATGAAAATAAACAAGTTCTCAACAAAAAGACAGATGTTTTAAAGCCTTTAAAGGCATCTAAGACAGATAAAAATAATAAACAAAGTAAAGAGACACATAAATCTTCAAAAAGTGAGATATTGGTTTCTTTAGAAGAGCTCGAAGGTTTCTTAAATAAAGGTAAAAAATAATTTTTTGTGGTTTCCGGGGGAGTGGCTGAAAATGAGATAAAATTGTATTTTAATATTTATATATGGGAAAGTAGTAGTAGAAGAATATGATATAGATAAACTATAACAAAATAGAGAAATAATAAAAATTTGCATTAAAAAAATATGCAAATTTTTTAATGATTTAGAGAAGTGCAACTTTAATTAAGAGTGCCTAATGTCGTACAAGATATATTGTACGACTATATAAAACAGGGCAGGTAGCTCTCTCCTACTGTTCTTTTTTTATTTCTTCTTGTGCTCTTTTTTTACCAATAAATCTTGATAAAAATGCATATCTGATAGTTGCTATGTTTCCAAATATTCTTAGGGTAAATACTACTAATACTGCCATATATAGATCTAGGCTTAATTTGTCTCCTAAATATGTAATTAACATGGCTACTACCATATTAAATACTAATCCTGATAGAAATATACCAGTTGAGTATTTTTTTTGTAGATCAGCTCTGATGGCTCCAAGGATTGAGTCAAAAATACCAAGAATACCAACAGCGGTATATCTAGCTAGTTCGATAGGAATATCAATCGGCGTGTAATGCCCAACAACTAGTCCGATGATAAGTCCAACAATTACAAACCACATAGTTTTATCCTTTACTTATAAATTTGGCCTTTATTTGCGTTTTAACGCATTTATTTAATAAATGTGATGTCTTATTCGTCTTAATAAATTCTTGATAATTATTTTTGCTGAAAAATTATAAATTAATATTTAAAAATTTTTAAATTGTAAAAATAAATTATTTAGTTAATTTAATCTTTTTATCTATTTTATTTTGCCACGCAATCAATAATGGTGGTGCGACGAATATTGAGCTATATGTACCGATAACAACACCTGTAAGCATAAGAGCAATAAAAGGTCTCATGGACTCCCCTCCTAGAAAGAGAAGTGCGAGAAGTACGATAACTACAGTTAAAGAGGTGTTTAATGAACGAGCAAGGGATTGTACGAGACTAGTATTGACATTTTGTGCAAATGAATATTCTGGATGAGTTTTGAGATTTTCTCTGATTCTATCAAAAATAACAATTGTATCATTAACTGAATAGCCAAGAATTGTTAATACGGCAACAACAAACAATGAATCTATCTCGTATCCTAAAAGGTAACCTAGTAGAGTGTATATACCAATAGAGATAATTAAATCATGTACTAAAGCTGTAATTGCGCAGACACCAAAACGCCAAGAACTTGCTGGTTTTGGAATTGATCTAAAAGTATATGCGACGTACAGTATTATACCGATAGAGGCAATGATTGTTGCCCAGATGGCTTTATTGGTGGCGTCATTGGAAACTGTTGGACCAACATTATCCAAACGAATTTCACTAAACTCCCCTACTCTGCTGGCAAGGTTTGACTTATATTTTTCTAAATCTTCTTTACCAAGTGAATTTGTGCGAATAAGGTAGGTGTTGTCCCCTGTTTTTTGTATTTTAATACCAGTAATAAAATCAAAACCTTTAGAAAAATCTGTGATTTGCGATTGTCCGGTGGCATTATTGAATTTGAATTCCATTAAAGTTCCACCGGCAAAATCAATACCTATTTTAGGTTTAATAACAAATATACAGATTAAACTAGCAATAATTAGTATTGATGAAAAAATAAAATAAATTTTTCTTCTTTTACTGGAGTAAACAACGTCCATAATTTTATTCCTTTTTGTCTATTTTGTTTTATAATTTTAAATATTTTTCTGCTTTTGTTCCTATAAATAGATGTAGAAAATTTCTAGTGATAACAATAGCGGTAAACATAGATACAATAATACCGATGCCAAGCGTCACGGCAAATCCACGCACTAAGCCAGTGGTGAAAATATACAGTATCAAACATGTTAATAAAGTGGAAATGTTTGAATCGAAAATACTAGAAAAAGCACGTTTGAAGCCATCATCAAGGGCTTTGTTTGTTGGTGCGCCATGCGTTAATTCTTCTTTCATACGGGCAAATATCAACACATTAGCATCAACAGCCATGCCAAATGATATAATAAATCCGGCAATACCAGAAGAAGATAGCGTTACAGGTATAAGTTTGAATAAAGCTAGCACAATTAAGCCGTAGATTATCAAAGCAAAAGAAGATGCAAGTCCCGGTAATTTGTAGATAATGGTCATAAAAATACAGACCAAAACAATACCAATAATTCCTGCAACCATACTTTGTTGAACAGATGTAAGTCCAAGGTTAGGACCAACATTGCGTTGCTCAACTAAACTAATCGGCACAGGAAGAGCTCCGGCATTTAATAATTGAGCAAGGTCTTTGGCTTCTTGAACTGTAAAATCACCGGTGATAACTGCTTTCCCACCATCGATTTCTGCTTCAACTGTTGGAGCAGAAATAACTTGATCATCAAGAACAATGGCAACAGGATTGCCAATATTTTTTTTGGTAATATCAGCAAAAAGCTTAGTGCCTTCATCATTGAATTCAATGGCTATATATGGATCTCCTGAATTTTGATCAAACTGAACCGATGCTTTTTTAAGGTGTGATCCATTGAGGTCTGTTTCTTTCCAACCGGCAAGAACATTGTCGGCAATTGTATTGTCAGTATTAGTCAAACTACTTAAATCTATTTCTCGAAAGGATAATTGTGCAGTTTTACCAATCATGTTAATTGCTTTTGAAACATCTTGTACTCCTGGGAGTTCGACAATCACACTTTCTTTGTTATTTAGTTTTGCAGCCTGAATAACTGGTTCGGATACTCCCAAGGCATTAATGCGTTTTTCAATAACATTAACTACTGAATTTGTGGCATCATTTTTGTCTTTGTCGGCAACCTTTGATGTATCTAATTCATATACAAGATGAGTACCGCCTTGTAGATCAAGACCTAGATGAACCTTTAGTTCTTTTTTCCAATTTCCTATTTTAATATTTGGCCCTGTTGGCCAGTCAATTAATATGGCAACTATTGTAATTAAAATAATAATTCCGAATGTAATCCACTTTTTTTTCATCTTATAAATACTGAGTTAGGTTTTTATCTTCTTTGAGTTTTTCGACAATGGTTTTTATATCTTGTGAGCGCGATTTGTCACAGACTAATACCACGTCATCCGTGTCAACAATAACAATATTTTTTAAGCCAATTGTGGCTATTAATTTGTCTTGAGCATAGATTAAACAATCTTTGTTGTCAATTCCGATATGACGTCCCCGCTCAACAATGTCTGTATTGTTGGTAGAAGAAATAATATTTTTAATTGCTTCCCAGCTTCCCACGTCGTCCCAGCCAAGATCAGCAGGTACAACAAAAACATCTTCTAAATCTTCAACGATATAGTCAAATGCCAGTTCTGGAATATGTAAAAATTCTTCTTTAATTACGGCCTCTTCGTTTGGTGTGCCAATAGCGGCGGCAATAGTATCAAGGTGTTTAGCTAATTGCGGTTGATATTTGGAAATCATTTCAAGGATAAATTTAGCATTAAAGGTAAAATAACTTGCGTTCCAAAAATATTCATTGCTAGCTAGATATGTTTTAGCTGTTTCTAAATCTGGCTTTTCAACAAATTGTTTAACTTGATAAATCTCTAAATCATTGTCTTTTTCAAGAAGTTCATTTTTTTGAATGTATCCAAAACCTGTGTGAGGCGATGTTGGCTGTATACCAATTGTACCAACCATATTTGGATGTTTGTTTAAGAAATTTTGACAAGTTCTTAAAGCGTTAATAAAGGTGTCAATTTTATTTACTACATGGTCGGAAGCAATGGTGGTAATGATTGCATCTTTGTCACGCGCGTAAATTTTTGCCGCAATTAGGCCAATTGCTGGTGCTGTATTGCGAGCAATTGGTTCGATAATATAATTTTCTGTAGGAACTTCTGGAAGTTGTTTTTGTATTTCTTGCTGGTAGTCAGTGTTAGTGGATATATAGATTTGAGATGCTGGAACTATTTTTGATGCACGATTGTAGGTATCTTGAATCATGGTGATGTCACCTATCAATTTTTGCAATTGTTTTGGCTTGGCATTGCGTGAAAGCGGCCATAAGCGAGTTCCTTTACCACCTGCCATAATAACTATATAACAATTATTTTCCATATAATCTCCTATTTTAGTTTAATCCTTTAATTGTTTCAATAATTTTATTTATTGCAATTTCTGGACTATTTTCCAGATTTTCAATTATATAATTTGCATGATTTTTTTTAGCCAATTCATGTTTGGCAATATTTAAGCGTTCAGTTATTTCTTCTTCGTCGTG
>CAZFAN010000058.1:0-4967 GCA_964516525.1 uncultured Candidatus Saccharibacteria bacterium
TATTCGCCTCAATACAATCTTTATTTATTGCCGTTTTTAGTTTTAGCGACTTACAAAATTGATAAAAAATGGTTCTATAGCCTTGAGATTGTGAATGTAATACATGTAGCCGCTTTTTTTTATTTGATTGAACATGTTATATTATTGCAAAGTATTGTTGCAGTAAAATATATTTCGTTATTCTTTTTATTTAAAAATAATTTGATACAATCTAAAAAAATAAACATGATAGAAAGGAAGGGATGAAAACCAAGTATATTTTTGTTTCGGGAGGAGTAATTTCTGGTCTCGGTAAAGGTATAACAGTGGCTTCTATTGCCAAGATTTTAAAGGCAAAGGGTCTGTCAGTAACAGCTGTGAAAGTTGATATGTATCTAAATATTGACGCAGGAACAATTAGACCGGCTGAGCATGGTGAAGTTTTTGTAACTGCTGATGGTATTGAAACAGATCAAGACCTAGGAAACTATGAAAGATTTTTAGATACTGAATTATCAAGAGCAAATTATATTACAACAGGACAGGTTTATCAGGAAGTAATTCGTCGTGAAAGAGCTTTTTTATATGATGGAGAAGACGTTGAGGCGATACCGCATATTTCAGATGAAATTATCAGAAGAATCAAATTAGCTGGTGAAAAGAATAAGGCTGAAGTTGTGATAATTGAACTTGGAGGAACAGTTGGTGAATATCAAAATTCATTGTTTTTTGAAGCATCTAGAATTATGAAATTAAAAAGTCCAAAAGATGTAATTCATATTCATGTTGCATATTTGCCAATCCCGAAAAATTTGGGAGAGATGAAAACCAAACCAGTACAACAATCTGTGCAACTTTTAAATTCTATGGGAATACAACCAGATTTTATTGTTGGTAGATCAGAAATTGCGATGGACAAAAGACGTAAAGAAAGAATTGCATTGTTTTGTAATGTCAAAGAAGAATATGTTATTTCCAATCAAGATTTAGATAGTATCTACGAAGTTCCACTTGCTTTTGATAAACAGGGTTTTGGTGAAAAAATACTAGAAAAATTGAGTTTGTCTGTTAAAAAGAAAGACTTAAAAGAATGGATGCAATTTGTTGAAAAAACTAAAACTGTTAAGAAAATTTTACCGATAGCAGTTATTGGTAAATATTTTACAAATGGTAAGTTTGTTTTGACTGATGTTTATATATCAGTTATAGAGGCTTTGAAACACGCTGGTTGGGCAAACGATGTTAAAGTAGAATTAGCGTGGATTGATTCAGAAATGTTTGAAAAAAATCCTCAAAAATTGCATGAATTAGATAAGTATGCAGGATTAATCGTTCCTGGTGGATTTGGTTCTCGAGGTGTAGAAGGAATAATTGCTGCAATAAATTATGCAAGAATAAACAAAATCCCATATCTAGGCTTGTGTTATGGTATGCAATTGGCTTGTATAGAGTTTGCTCGTAATGTTGCTGGGATGAAAAAAGCAAATACAACAGAAATAGATGAAAAGACAAAATATCCGATTATTCATATTATGCCCGAGCAAGAGAAAAAATTATTGAATTTTAATTATGGTGGCACTATGAGACTGGGCAATTACTCATGTAAACTTAATAAAAATACGATTAGTTATAATTGCTATAAACAACCTAAAATTATTGAACGACATAGACATCGTTATGAGTTTAATAATAAATACCGAGAAGAATTGGAAAATAAAGGTTTGGTTATTTCTGGAGTTTCTCCTGATGATAAAATAGTTGAAATTGTTGAGTTAGACAATAAACAACATCCATTTTTTGTTGGAGTGCAATTTCATCCAGAGTTTAAATCTTGGCCAATACAGTCCCATCCTTTATTTAAAGCCTTTGTTGCAGCATCAAAACAAAGAATATAATTTATTTAAAATATTTTTTTGTGAGAACTAAGCCGACAGGCAGTGGCAACCAAAAAGTAACAGCACGAAAAATCAAAACTGTGAGTCCGGCAATTTCCCATGAAACGCCAAAAGAAGTAAGAATAAGCGCCATAACTGGTTCAACTACTCCTATGCCTGAGGGGGTAATTGACAAAAGCATAAATAACAAACCAACTGAATAAGAAACAATTGTCGGTACTATGCCAATTGTTCCTCCTAGGCCAACAATAATTAGATAAATAGTAATTATTTCGTAGATGTTACCGAGAATAAATAGCCAGAAAGGTTGCCAAAGTAAGCTTTTGTCTTTGGAGAACTGAATTTTAAAATAATGAATTTCTTCAATGATTGTTGCTGATTGTTTCTGTGTGATGAGATTCATACGAAGAATTTTTAAAAAGAAATTGATAAATTTGGTAGCGATATTTACAATTTTTTGAAGAAATTGATTATTTTTATATGCTAAATAGATCAGCAAAAATATTAAAAGCAAAACTGTTAAGATTATCCAAATTGTATTAAGAACATAATAATTTGTATTTTTTGTAATTAGAAAATATATGCAGGATAGTATTAATAAAAATGCAATTGAAATGTAATTAGCAAAATAAAATAATAAATTAATTAAAACAACTTTTGTTTTGGAGATTTTGTGTCTTTCGGCTTGACTAATATAGAAAGCTATGCCGGAAATTCCAACTGAAGGTGCTATAATATTTAGAGTATAAGATATACAGAATAATTCAGTCATTTCTATAATATTTACAAATGCTTGCATTTTAGCATATAAAAATTTGTAAATAGATCCTCTGTTAACTAAAAATAATATTTCTAATATTAATAAAGCAATAATAATAATTGGATTTAGAGAAGAAATTATTTTTGGAATATCACTAACTTGAGAAAAATGTAAAAACAAATAAATAAAAAATAGAAGGATAACAAGTCCAATAAGAAGTTTAGAATAATTTATTTTTTTATTTGTTGCCATATGTGTATATTGTTTAGTCGTATTATAACCTTATAAACTTGGTTTAAGCAAATAGTATTGATTTGTATTATAATGTTATATATAATGTTATATAAATTTAATAATTAAAATAAATATGAATCGTAAAACAAAAACAATTAATGTAAACCAGTTACAGGCCAAAGCTTCACAGGTTGTTAAAGATGTAGAGAACGGCAAAACATATACAATTATGCGATATTCTCAGCCTGTTGCAGTGCTATTGTCTCAAGAGCAATATGAGTGTTTGACGGGAGAATGCAGGGGTTGTGTGCAGGAATTAGTAGAAAAATTAAAAAATAAATAAGAAAAAATATATGAAACAAATATACATGGATTTTGCAGCAACTAGTCCGGTGAAAGATAAAGTATTGCAGGCAATGCTTCCTTATTTTAGTAACAATTTTGGAAATCCTTCGAGTATTCATCGATTTGGAAGAGTCGCGCGTAAAGCTGTTGAGGATTCTCGTGCTGTAGTTGCTAAATTTTTCAAAGTTAGTCCAGAAGAAATAATTTTTACTTCTGGTGGAACAGAATCAGATAATTTAGCAATTAAAGGATTGATAAATGTTTTAAATTTGTCTGCGACTTACAAACCTCATATTATCACTTCAGCTTTTGAACATCATGCAGTACTTGAAACGTGTGAAGATTTAGAGAGAAGAGGGTTTGCCGAAGTAACCTATATTAAGCCTAACAAAGATGGTATAGTCGCACCGGAAGATGTTAAAGATGCGATTAAGAAAAATACTGTTTTAGTGACTATCATGTATGTAAATAATGAAATCGGAACAGTTCAGCCAATTGAAAAAATTGCAAAAATTGTTAAAAAAATTAATAAAAATATTTATATTCATACTGATGCAGTGCAGGCTATTGAGTATCAACCATGTGATATTGCTAAACTTGGAGTGGATATGCTTAGTCTTTCGGCACATAAGTTTGGTGGCCCTAAAGGTGTTGGAGTTTTATTTTTGGCAAAAGGAATAAAAATTCATCGAGAAAATATTGGTGGCGCACAAGAATTTAAATTGCGTGCAGGGACGGAAAATGTACCGGGAATAGTTGGTATGGCTCAGGCCCTAGCGATGTTGAACAAACAAAAAATAACTGATATACAGAAATTAGAAAAAAATAGAGATTATTTTATTAGTGAAATTTTGACAAAAATTCCTGATTGTTTTTTAAATGGTAGCGCAATATTACGCAATCCGAATAATATAAATATTTCTTTTAAATATATCGAAGGAGAGGCAATTTTATTACATCTAAATGCTGTTGGTATTGCAGCAAGTTCTGGTTCGGCATGTACTTCTGGAAGTTTAGATCCTTCACATGTATTGTTGGCAATAGGGCTACGTCATGAAGATGCACACGGTTCGATTAGGTTTACAATTGATAGCAATACGACAAAAAAAGATATTGATTATGTGGTAAAAAATTTAGAAAGAATCGTGCCAATGCTAAGGAAGATGAGTCCGGTGGCTGAGTAATATTTATGAAATCTATAAGAAAATTTTGCGCAATCATTGTAGGAAAAATAATTAGCTTTTTTGCTATATTAATTGGTAACGGCAGTGGAGCTGCTGCTCCAGGATTGGTCGCATTGAAAATTTATCCAGAATTAATTACTGATCTATGTAAAAATATAGAAAAAAAGAAAATAATTATTTCCGCTACCAATGGAAAAACAACTACAGCTACTATGGTAAGGGCAATATTGGAAAATAATTGTGATAGTTATATTTCCAATCAAACAGGATCTAATCTTGCCAGAGGTATTGCTTCGTCATTGATTAAAAGCAGTAATCTGATTGGAGAATTTAAAATTGATTATGGTGTTTTTGAAGTTGACGAGGCTGTTTTACCTTATATGATTAAGCAGATAAAACCAGATATCGTTGTGTTAGGCAATGTTTTTCGCGATCAGTTGGATAGATATGGAGAAATAGATGCGATTTTGGCGAAATGGCAGAAAGCGTTAAAGAGTGCCAAACCAGAAACGCAACTATTGTTAAATGGCGATGATCCTGGTATTGCAGGGTTGCGAAATGGGCTGAAAT
>CAZFAN010000059.1:0-4953 GCA_964516525.1 uncultured Candidatus Saccharibacteria bacterium
TTTGGATTATTAGAACTGTTAGAGGATGATTGTAAGCATTTTTTATATTTTTGATAATTTGCCATAATATTTCTTACATAATTTTGTGTTTCAGAGAATGGAGGTATTCCATGATATTTTTCTACAGCGCCAGGACCAGCATTGTAAGCTGCAATAATGTTTTCTGTTGTATTTAAATTATATTTTTCAAGTTCTTTTGCTAATTCATTATTGTATGCTGCTTGTGCGTAAATACCATCTTCTGCTTCGTATGCATTTTCTGTTCCATTATTGTTCCCATCAATATTATACTTTGCAGCAACTCCTTGCCATGTACTAGGCATAAATTGTGCAATTCCTTGTGCTCCTGCATAAGAAGTTGCATTTGGGTTAAATCCACTTTCTTGTTGTAATTGTGCCATCATTAATGCTGGGTCAGTATTATATTTTGCAGCCGCTTCGTTAACTTTGCTAACATATTTATTTGCTGCTTTATTGAGTCCATTAATACAATCACTTGATACAGATCCTCCTGATCCTGAGCCACTGCCTGATGTAGAATTTTCACCACCAAAAAATTGTCCGGTAATATTATCAAAGGGAGATTGGGTACAACTAGCGAATAAAGCCATGAATCCAAGCGCCAAGGCAATAATCAGTATTAGTTGTGCAGCCCAAATTAAAATAAATATATACCATTTTTTTTTAAATAATCCGACAAAATCTTTATATCCCATCAATGGCATGACAATAATTTATAAACTACTATTGAGTTGTGTTAGAGTTATTTTGCTGAATTTCTGATTTTCTAATCTCTAAAAGTTGTTGAGGGTTTGTTGTGATTAACTGATCCTCGGTATAGGAGGCAATGATTTTTATTGCTACATGATTAAGACCAGCGTAGAATAGTCCCTCACCAATATCACATTCTAAAAGCAAATATTTTTCTCCTTCTGTAAGATTAAAAACTTCAGCAATTTTATCAACTGTAGATGGCGATTGTTTGAGCAAAAGCGCTGTTGAGGCATTAGAAATAACTGCTCTGCCGTAACGACTAGCAAAAAAATCTTCAACATCTTGAGAGATGACTGTTAGTCCCATAAAATATTTTCTACAACGTTTTGCTAGAGCAAAAATAAATTTTGCAGAATCTTCATGTTGCATCATAATCCAAGCTTCATCAATAATAACAATACGTTTACGCATCTCAAAACGGATTTTATTCCAAATATAGTTTAAAACCATATACATGCCAATCGGACGAAGTTGGTCTTCTAAGTCTCTAATAGAAAAAACTACAAAACCTTTATTAAGATCAAAATTAGTTGGCTGATTGAATAATCCTGAAAAAGTTCCTTCGGTATATTTAGATAGTTTTTTGACTAATTGTTCTGCGCCAGTCATATTCTCTAAGACATTTTGTAAATCCTTCATAAGAGGAGATTCATTTTTGTGAGTTTCTGGATCAGAAGTAATGTCCTTCAATGCATAAGTTTCAAATAAAGCTTTATCTAATATAGCATCTTCTTCTGGGGTAATAGATTCCATCATCAATACAAGTAAACCTTTAACATTAATAACTGCTGAACGAAGAATATCTTCTCCTGTTTCTCCTTCGTGCATTTTTCCCGGTAAATCAAAAGGATTGATACGTTGTTGACCAGTTAAAGATAATTGCATATAGCTGCCACCAACTGCGTCACAAAGGGTTTTGTATTCATTTTCCGGATCAATAATAATAATATCAGTTCCTAGCATAAGACTGCGCAAAGCTTCAAGCTTAACAGCATACGATTTACCAGAACCTGCTTTAGCAAAAACTACTGAATTGGCATTTTCAAGATTAAATCGATCAAATAGAACTAAAGAGTTATTATGTCTATTGATACCGTACAATATACCTTCATTAGAAGAAAGAGAATTGGAGGTAAATGGAAAAGTTGTTGATAAGGAAGCAGTATCAAGATTACGCATGACTGATAATTCATCTGTCGCTAAAGGCAAGGTTGAATTTAGGCCTTGTTCCATCTGTAAAAATGTTTTTTTAGTGTAGACTAGCATACCACCAAGTGTTGATTCTAATTGTTTAGAGATCATATCCAACTCTTTTAAAGTATCTGCATAAACTGTAAAATACATACCATATTGAAACAACTTAATTTCTCCTTTTTGTATGATATCTCGCAAACCCTCCATGTCGGAAATTGCAGTATCTAATTCCGGATCGCGAATCATGCCTTTTTCCATTTCCATAGTACGAGTTGAAGAAAGTTGTGTTACCTTTTTACGTAGATTATCCATGACTTCTTTGTTTTGTAAAGGATAAATATACATACTCACATCAATCACAATATCATAATTGATAATTGGAGAAATCCAGTTTGTTTGTAAATATCTTGGATAAGTATAAACAAATATGGTACGCACATACTTATTGCCAAGTTGTATATAGTTAGGATTTACGATTAAGTCAGAAGGAGCAATAATATCTAGTACGTCAGCCATACCTTCTTTAAATATTTTTTCGGCTTGCTGATGCTTCTTTTCTTCTTCTATTGTATTTTTATTATTTTTTTTACCAAAAAGTGAAAAACTCATAAATTTTGTCCTTCATTTTTCTTTTGTACTATTGACGAAGAAACTTGTTCAAATTCTGTCAATTTTTGTGATTCTGCTTCTTCAAGATTGTATGAACTATATAACAATTCAATAATTTGTTGTGTAGAAAGTGGAACAACTTTAACTCCTAAAGCACCTAAACCACTGGCAATTACATTTGCTCGTTGAATCATTTCTTCTTTATATTTTTTAAATTCTAAGTCTGATATTCTTGGAGCACTAATAGCATTGGAACGAAAAAGCTTATCAAAAATTGTTCTACTTTGGACTTTAGGTGGAGTAAATGGAATAACAACAAAAAATTTTTTTTCCATGATATTGGCAATCGTGATAAGTTTGCGAATATATTCAATATAGTCATTGATTTGAAGTTGAATCAATTCATTTGTTTCTTCTTTTAAACGCACCTGTAATTTTTGTAAATAATGTTCAAGGTCAAGTCTTCTTGATTGCATAAGAATTTGAATATTAAAACTTAAAGAATTTAAAAAATTTTGATAGCCTGCAGTAATCGCATTTTGTTCTTGTTCTGATTTAAGAGCAAAATTAATAGAGCTTGCTAATAAAACCATACGCAAACCGCCATCTTTTAAAATAATCAAACCATCTTTAATCTCTGCAATATTAAGATGTTCCTGGGTACTACTAATTGTTTTTGATGATTGTTTCTGACTCATTGTTTAATGTTTTATTAGTATTTAACTTTGGCGCATCATTTTGCAATTGTTGTGCTATAGCTTGTTCTTGCCCTTTAGTATCAAGAATATATGACAATTTCTGTAATTGTGATTTTCCGACATGTTTTTCTTCATGAATTTCTTTTTTTATTTCTGGACTTTTTTGAACAATTGGAGCATCCATACCTGCAATTTTCCAATCTTTACGCCAAATTCTTTGTTTTGGCTTAGTAATATATAAAGCCAATGAAAACAAAAAATTAGAAAAAGGACGATCTTGTACCTTGATAAAAGCAAGACATAAAGCCAAAATAGCTATTGGTATACCTACAAAAATAATCAACGCTGTATTATAAGTTTTAATCGTTGCATAAGCAATCATGCCTCCCACAAGAAGATAAACAAATTGTTTCATCGTCAAAGGACCAATAATTTTATCTTCCATTTCTATATGTTGAGGGACTTTATATTGCATTTATTTTCCTTATTTTATTTTTTGGTTTAATGTTTTTGTAAATAATTCCTCGCACTTGTTTTGGATCTCTTTAAGATTAATTGAACCAATATCATTTTTTATTTTTTCCAATGAAGTATAATTACCGGTTTCAATATCTAAAACTAAACTTTGCGCTTTTACTGTATAAGGATGAATAAGCGTAGCAATATTTTGGAAATAATTATTTTTTGTTTGATTAAGTAAGCTATCTGATCGATAAATCTGTTTACCATATGTTCCTAATCTACCATAGTCACGTGCAAGAGATTCTAAAGAATTAATTATCTTTGCAATTTCTTGATTGTATAAATCGATTGCTTTTTTTTGACTAACTAATTGTTCAACTTGCTGATGAAAATTTTCCATCAAGATATTTCTAGTATCAATAACTTTTACAAAATCTATGATTTCATCAAAGCGAAAAATCAAATCAGTTTTTGTAAAACTAACTAATTCTTTAATTTTTTTAAGTATGTAATAATCTATTTCGCTAATACGGTGTAAAAAAAAGTTTTTAGTTTCCGGATCTATAAGATCAATTGAATCATAATATTTGTATAAATCTCCGCTATCTTTGATCATTCTGGTTATTTCTGTTCCTAATTTTTCTTTAAAAACTTTTGTTTTAATTTTTTCAAGTAGCTTCTCTGCCCTAGTTTGTTCTGAACTATTTTTATTTTTAATGTCTAGAATTGTTTTATAAAAATTTTTTAATATTTCTTGGTCTTTTTGACTTAAATTATAAATTTTATCAATTTTTGACAAAATAAATTCTAAATTTGTTTTGGATAAATAATTTTCTTCAATCGCATAAAATGTTTTATAATCATTTTTAATTTTGTCTAGCGCCTCTGCAGCGGTGATAAAGCTCGCATTATAAGGAATAAAAGAAATAGATTGCGATGAAAATTCATTGCCTGATACAAGCTTTTCAATATCTGCTTCTTGGACTAATTTTGATTGATCTTCTGGGCTTTTTTTAATAATTTTTTTAATACTTGGAGAAGAAATACTAATCTTTATTTTTTGATTGTCTTTAGGAAGAATATTTTCATATTGAGGAACACCAAAATTAACAGCTTTTGCTGCGTCATTAAGACTCCCTGACAGACTCAATTTTGGCTTGGGAGTTTTATTAAATGCATCATTTAATGATGCTAAATCATCGTAACTAATATTACC
>CAZFAN010000060.1:0-4947 GCA_964516525.1 uncultured Candidatus Saccharibacteria bacterium
GTAGAAACGATATCAGTGTGACGAATTGCATCAAGTAAAGTTGTTTTTCCATGATCAACGTGACCGAGAATAACAACAACTGGAGGGCGAGACTTTAAGTTTGTGTGTGCTAATTTACTTGTTTGTTTTTCTTGGGTCTCTATCTTAGCTTTAGCGCCAAATTCGTCGGCAACAATAGCCGCAGTATCAAAGTCAATTGATTCATTGATAGACGCCATAACACCATTGGCCATTAATTTTTCCATAACTTTATTTATTGGCTCTTTGAGAAGTTCAGCAAATCTTCTTACGGTAATAAGCTTTGGTATGATTATGGTACCTTTGTCTTGTTTTTTTTCTGCTTGCTTTTGCGCAAAAATAGCATCAAGATCAACAGCAGTTGTTGGTTGGCGTTTTTTTAGTGCTTTTGACTGCTTTTTTGATAATTTGACTTTTTTATTGCGACCAAGATATACCATAGTATTTTATTTAAATAATAATCGATATTTAATCATAATATAACATAAAATAACAAGATAAACAACAGATTAAATAAATAAAAAACTCGTCGTATAGACGAGTTTAGAAAAAATATTAACGTCTGCAAGGGAATCGAACCCTTGACCTTCTCTGACAAATCAGAGATGCTCTACCATTAAGCTAGCAGACGAATCTGTCGGACAGAGAAGATTAAGTGGAGTAAGAATCTTCTCTGTCCTTGTTGATCTCCATCTAGTGCGATGGAGATCTGGGGTGCGGAAGGATAGGCTGCGCGGATAAATATCCGGCTTCCTTCCGCAAAGATGCTTGAGGTCAGCAAACGGGATTTACCTTAACCCTGCTGCCTCAAGCATATTGAGTTTATGTGGCATATTTTCCTCCTTGCCCGCGCAGTGGAATCCACTCGCGGGCAATCCGGCGACGATGTAAATTTATTTTTTAACTGTTAAAAAATAATTTCCATTCATAAAATACCACCTCCTTCTTTATTTAATTTGAAAAATTCAAAGACAAAAACAAGTATAGCGGAATACTTGCATATTGTCAAGGGTTTATCTAACCTGGAACATTCTATACTTAATGCGCCACCCCTAGTATACTTCTAGGATTAGAAAGGTGGCAGTAAAATGGGAAGGTTGACACAGTATGATCGAGAGCGAATTGAATACTACTTTAGACTTGGCCTCAGCGGTCGAACAATAGCTAAAAAGATTGGCAGGCACCATTCAGTAGTAGAACGAGAATTAAAACGGAATCGCAGTCCATTCTTTATCTATGAAGCAACTAAGGCACAATGTTTCAGTTCTCGTAGAGCAAAAAACACTAATAAGAGGAAACTTCTAAAAAATGAGCAGCTTAAGAACTATGTTGTTTCTGCTTTAAAGAAAAACTGGAGCCCTGAGCAGATAGCCGGAAGATTAAAATTATATCCTCCACCCGGATTAGAAAACAAAACCATTAGCCATGAGACAATTTACCAATTTATCTATGAAGTAGAACCTTGGCTTTACCACAAGTTACGTTACAAACGATACAATCGGCAACAATGGTATTCTCGTAAGAGAAGACAGCCAATTATACCTGGTAAAGTATCTATTCATGATCGGCCAGAAGAAATCAACCAAAGAAAAAGTCTTGGTCATTTTGAAACAGATACGATGATCTGTAAAGGCAAGAAGGAAGTGTTATCAGTTCAATACGAAAGAATGATTCAACTAGTTAGAATACACAAGATTCTAGGATTTAGTGCACCAATAACGTTGGAGGCCCAAAAACAAACAATCGAATCATTGCCAGATAATTTTGTAAAAACTATGACATTTGATAATGGCATCGAAGGAGCTAAACATTACCAATTACAAGAAACATATGGCATTCAAACATATTTCTGTGATACCTATTCCGCTTGGCAGAAAGGAGGGGTGGAAAATATGAACAAACTTCTCAGACAATACCTCTCAAGAAAAACAAACCTAGCTACGGTAAGCGAAGCTGAAATATATGACATACAGGAGTTACTAAACAATCGTCCAAGAAAAGGATTAAATTACCAAACACCAAACGAAAAATTGCTCGAATACAAACAAAGTGGCGCATTAAATTCTTGAATTTATTCCTTGGTGAGAACTGTGATTGTTTTGCAGGTATGGAGAATCAGGAATAGCGTTTTTATTTTCTTCGTCTATAAGCTTGGTTAATTTTTCGACAAGTGTTTTTGGATTGGAATCATAAACAATTTTTCCTGGACCACGATGAGCATTTTTAACAATTTCTTCGATTTTATCAGCCATACCGCCAGTGCCTAGCAAAACGCCAATTGGTTTTTTATCTTCAAAAGCAATTGTAAATTCATTGAGTGTACCGATACGGCCACAAGCAATAATAACAGCATCTGATGATCTAGTAAGCATAAGATTACGTCCAGAGTAGCCAAATCCAGTGTAGACTATAATATCAAAAGCATCAGTTGGCAAACGATAACGTTTGACGTGTTCAAGCTTAGTGTTTGCTGGAGACATACCGACACTGTAACCACCTGCTTCTTTAGCTCCAAGTGCCGCCCAGTAAGGTACACCAATTGTAGCGCCTGTAACAATTACCCCATTTTGTTTGACTATTTCACGGCCAACTTCTTTTACTAATTCCATAGCATTAGCACTACAACAATCAGTTTGCGCAGCGCCTGAAACACAAATAGTATATTTTTCATTCATAACTTGATCTCCTTATTATTTATAGGAATATGCGTAGATAATCCTAGTTCGTCATTGATTTTTGTTTGTAAGGCTTGTTTAGCGGAATCTTCCCCATGTACCAAGAAAACTTTTTTAACATTTGCTTTCATTTGAGCTAACCAATAAAGTAATTTTGGCTGATCAGCATGAGCAGAATATGAATTAAGATTAATAATATTGGCACGAACTTCTATTGGTTCACCATGAATGCGAATGTGTTTTATGCCATCCTGCAATGCTCTTCCTAATGTTCCTTGTACTTGGTAGCCAATAATTAGTAATGTTGTATTTGGATTAGAAAGAAATCTTTTTTCGTGAAAAATTATTCTTCCACCAGTACTCATACCAGAGCCTGCAATAATAATTTTTCGATTGTCATCTGCATCTATAGCTTTTGATTCGGTGATACTTTCAATCATTTTTAATTGTGGAAAGTCAAATAAATTTTTTCCTTTTTCTAACTTTATCAGTGCTTCTTCGTCAAAATAATCTTTATACTTTGGGTAAATATTAGTTGCTTTAAGCGCTAGTGGACTGTCCATAAAAACTGGTATTTTGGGAACTTGATTTTGTGTAATTAACTCATTGATTTCATATAATAATTCTTGCGTGCGTTCCATAGCGAAAGCCGGTATCAAAAGTACACCGTTGCGCGTAAAAGCATCTTCTATGGCTTTTTCTAGATCTCTAATACGTTCTGAAGTGTTGGTATGAGTTCTATTGCCATAAGTTGATTCCATAACGACATAATCAGCATTTGTTATAAATTCTGTATCTTTAATAATTGGTACAGGTGGATTTCCTAAATCGCCAGAAAAAACAATTGTTTTATTTTCAGCTTTAATTTCGACAAAAGCACTACCAAGAATATGACCCGCATCGTAAAAGGTAAACGAAATATCATCGGTAATTTTTGTTTTTTTGTGATATTCGATCGGCTTAAATTGTTTTATGCAATTAGGAATATCTTCAAGTTCATAAAGAATAGGTTTATTTATGCGTGTTGCAAGGCCTTCTAATAAATGCTGACTATCTTCAAAAAAGATTTCTGCGAAATCTCTTGTTGCAGCAGTAGCATAAATTGGTCCAGAAAATCCTGATTTACATAGCTTTGGTACTAGGCCAATATGATCTAAATGCGAATGAGTAAGAATTAAAGCATCAATTTCGGAGGGATTGTATGCAAAGTCATCCCAGTTTTTTAGATCGTCCTGGTGGTCACCTTGAAACAGTCCGCAATCAATAAGAATTTTTTTATTATTTATAGTAAGTAAATGTTGAGAACCAGTCACTCCATTAATAGCACCAAAAAATTGTATATTCATATTCTAGGTAAATAATTAATAGTTGTAAGGTATCTTATTCGTCTGATAAGTTTTATCTTTGACGCCAATGATGTCTAATCCAGAAGACGTACCAATACGTTGCGCGCCTTCTTGAAGCATAGCAGCAGCAGTCTCAGCATCGTGAATACCACCAGATGCTTTGATTTTTACTTCAGGGTTAATTGATTCTTTCATGACAATAATATCATGAAGTTCCGCGCCACGCGGACCGTAGCCAGTTGCTGTTTTTACAAATGCAACTTTTGCTTTTGAAGCAACCTCACAAGCTTTTCGTAGTTCTTCTTCAGTTAGAAAACCAGGCTCCAATATGACCTTAACACCAACATTTGCAACTGCATCTACAACAGCCTTAATATCAGTAAATACCTGATCCCAATTGTTATCTTTAATGTAATTGATATTAACTACCATATCGATTTCTGTTGCACCATTGGCGACAGCTTCTTTTGCTTCTGTAGTTTTAGTTAGAGTGGTTGTAAAGCCAAATGGAAAGCCGATAACCGCAATAAGAGCAATATTTTTAATATTCTCACCTAGAAATTCTTTGGCGTCTTTGACTCGAGATGGAGTAACGCAAACAGAGTGAAAATGATATTGAATAGCTTCTTGACATGTTTTTTTGATATCTTCTTGTGTGGCATCGACTTTTACGCAAGTATGGTCAATGTATTGTGCAATATCTGTTGGGTTAAAATTTGTAAAGTCCATATCCCTCCTTAATTAATTATTTTTTATAGGTGTCTGCGGCCCAGTAGTTATCAACTTTTTTATTGTTTTTAGTATCTGATTTGACATCTTTTTCAATAGAATTTGATTGATCGGTAATATTTTTAACTTTGTGCATATGTTTACTGGTAATTGTATTATTATCAGTATTCGTTTTGTTT
>CAZFAN010000061.1:0-4934 GCA_964516525.1 uncultured Candidatus Saccharibacteria bacterium
ATATTTTTATATGGTGCTATGAACATATCCCATACTTTAATATATTCAGAGAACCATGGACAAAATTTACAAATTCTATACTTTTAAGTGGTAGCATATTGTTTGGGTTGGGATTGGATTTTATTTATAACAAAATTATTAACATCAAAAAAAGTAAAATAATTACAAACACTATAATATTTATAGTTACTTTAATTGTTGCCTACACAATTGTTATGTACTCTTTACCATTTTTTAATGGCAAAATTATTCCTACTGATAGAGGAAATTATCCGGGTACGTTGGCAGATGTCCCAAATTATTATATTGAGCTGATAGGTTGGATTAATAATAATTCCGACATAAAAAGGGTTATACTACTTCCTGGTAACATTTTTTATCAAATTCATCTTTTTTGGGGGCCAGATGGATACTATGGAGCAGACCCCATATACGAAAATACAACACAATCAACAGTTTCTATTAATCCTGGTGGTGGATATATTGTGCCTAAATTATCTGAAAAAATTTTAACCAGTGTTTATGAAAAGATTTCTTGTCTTGATAATAATTTTAATGTTGAAAAAGCTTTTTCTCTATTAAGAACGAATTACATATTACTTAGAAATGACCTTGATTGGGAACAGTTGGGCTCTGTTAGCAAAAAAAATAATCCACAAAAAATATCAGAGTATATTCAAAATAAATTAAATACCGAACAAGAAAAAACCTTCGGAATTATTGATAAAAATGTTTTACAAAAAGATGAATGGTTCAATGAACTGTTAAAAACAAATTCATGGCTTGATGGCGCCCCAGCAAATGTTGTTTATAAAATTAACGATATTCAGCTGGAAAATGAGATCAATGTCAAAACAACAAATACTATTGTTGATAACCAAATAACTGACTTTGCAGATATAATTTCTTTGCCGATGCTCAAAACTGACACCAACCTGACTTTTATGGACAACGACGTCAATAATTCTAATAATTTAAAAAAGGTTAATAGTGATTTTATAGACCTAATAAATATACAAAATTTCTCCTACAACAAACAGACTTACAATTATGATTATGATTTAAAATTAGACAATGCCGCTAATAGTAATTTGTTTATAAAAATTAAAGAAAATATTGATAATAATTATATTCTAAAAATCAATGGCAAAGAATATTCAACAGATAATCTATCTTCTGGCTGGAATAAAATTGGCAATGTTGAATTAGGAAATAATAATAAAATAGAATATTCTGTTAAGGATACAAGCAAAATCGATAGTACAAATATCATCAAGAATGGCGATTTTTCTTCAAAAACTGATGGGTGGGAATTAATAGATACTACAGAAGGAAAAATTGGCAATAACAAAATTGAAGCACAAACAACCGATAATAATAGTGTTATTGTCAGCACAAGTGGCCATGATGCTGGTTTGCGTCTAATAATTGAAAATTTATCTACGGAAGATTATTATTTATTAAATTTTGATTATAAAAATATTAGTGGTGATCAACCAGATGCCAGTATGGAATTTCTTTCAGGAGACGACAAATCTTTGAATGTTACAGATATAGAGAATCTAAATTCGGGAAATAGTTGGAATAATAAAGCTTATATTTTCAAACCCGAATCAGCAAAAATGCTTTTATATTTTTATGCAACAGACAATGATACAAATCATACAAAAAATGAATATAAAAATATTAGCCTTGTAAAACTACCAAAATCCAATATTAAAGATTTAGTTTTTTACAGCCAACAAGAAACAAATACAAATTCACCGACAGTTCAGGTAACAAAAAATAGCACTTTTCTTCAAGAATATGAAGTGAAGATATCCAATGCCTCTTCTGGATACATATTAAATTTTATGCAAAGTTATGACAAAGGATGGAAAGCAGAAATTGTTGAAGACAAAAAATATAAACCTGATCATATTGTATCTCAAGGATATGCCAACGGTTGGGTTATTGATAAAACAGGTGATTATACAGTAAAAATTTATTATTTCCCGCAAAAAATTATTCTTTGTTTATTTGGCGTATCATTGCTTAGTATAATATTTGTAATAATTCAAAGTTTGCGCAAACATGAAAAGAAAAAATAACACAATTTTTTGGGCATTGTTAGCCTATACAATTATTACTATCGTCCTAACATATCCTCTAATATTGCACCTTAATACCGCTCTCTATGCTCAACCAGGTGATGCTTTTGGCATGCTGTATGATATGTGGAGAATGACAATAGAAAAAATTAATTATTTCTTTCCCGGACAAACATTGTTTTTAGGCGTAATAAGATTATTAAGATATGTATTTAGTGAAACGATTATTTATAATATTTTTATACTAGGCAGTTTTATTCTGACCGGGTTGGCGGGCTTTGTACTTATCAAAAAAATTACAAAAAATGATGTTATTTCTATGATCGGTGGTTTGATATTTATATTGTGTCCCTTTCGTACTACTCAAGCACTGCAACATATTACTTTTGCTGATTTATCACTAATACTATTTTTTATCTATTTTCTGCTACTTGTTCGCGAGAAGAAAAAATGGACATATTTACTGATATTAAGCCTATTATTTTGCGCTATTACGCTTATTAACTATCAATATGGCGTGTTTGCAATACTGATTTATGCTATTTATTTACTTACAAACTTTTTTGTTCCACATAAAAAAAATAAATATATTTTTTTGTATAGCATGATATCGATTGCTATTAGCGGACTAATAATACTGGCTATAAATCATAATTTTGTTTCGGATTATCTGTTAATGAAAAACGGGGGACAAACACAATATATTCCAGATCGCTCATACAATGAACTAAATGTTTATTCAGCTAAGTGGTTTTACTATTTTCTTCCAAGCCCTGACAATCCAATCTTCGGTCAATATACAGCCAAATATTATGATGATATTGTAGGCACACTAAAAACAAACAGAACCGAACAAATAATATATCTTGGTATTGTTAATATTATTTTTGCTATTGTAGCGATTTTTAATTACAAAAAAATTGATAAATTTATTTTTTGGTTTGCAATATTATTGATAATATTTGGCATTTATTTTTCTTTTGCTCCAATTATGCCATTTTTAGGTATAGATATTACCGCGCCTGGCGCCATATTGTACAACATCATGCCTTTTGTCAGAGTTTATTGTAGACTTGGCCTCCTGGCATACTTTGGCATAGCAATATTGAGTTTATATGGAATTTATTTTGTTTATGAAAAGATATCTAAAAATTATTTAAAAACTATTTTTATTGTTGCGGTATTAATACTGATTTTATCTGACTTATTAGTTTTACCAAAAAATCGTATTGCAAAAGTTGACGCCCAGAGTATGCCAATGGCTTATAGCACACTTGAATCTTTGCCTACTGGCACAATAGCTGAATACCCACAATTACCAGCTGAAGAGCCTTTAAGCTACGAATACTTGCTTTGGAAGAGAGTACATCAACTGCCGACTATCACAAACTATACTGGATCTGTGACGGAAAATGATTTGAGAAAAAGCATCTTAGATCCTAGCAAGCTAGAAACTATTCAAAAACTAAAAACAAATGGCGTGAAATATATAATTATTCATAAAAACAAATACCTGACAGAAAAAGCACAAAAATACCCACAAGAGTACAATTTTGGCATTGTGCCTGATCTAGATACATCTGCACTTGGACTTGATTATCTAGGTGATTATAATGGAGATTTGTTATATAGGATAAACTAACTTTGTGCGAGCACCAGTCCCCAAACCTTTTTAGCTTTGGCTTTTGCTTTTAATATTTTCGCGCATTCTTGCATGGTAGCTCCTGTTGTATAGATATCATCTACTAAAATAATATTTTTATTTTCCAATTCTTTTACGCCACCTATCCAGTCAAATGAACCGATTGGATTTTTTAATCTTGCGTGTCTTGTGGTGGACGTAACTTGACTTGTTGTATTTATTTTTTTAATCAATTTATTATTTAAGATAGAAAAATTGTCTATTTTTTTATGTATTTCTTCACAAAGCAATAATGACTGGTTGTATCCTCTCTCATGAAGTTTATTTTTGTGCAGTGGCACAGGGATTAATATCCATTGGCCTTGAAATTTTCTCGTAGCTAAGGCTTGTATCAATATTTTTGACAAGTCTTTTTTAAGATCAAAAACACCTTCATATTTGTATGTATGAATTGCTTCTTTCAAAGGCCCTTCTTTGTAGTGTGCTGCTACTACAACACCCGCCAGATAAGATCTTAGCTTACAGCGTGGACAAAATTTTCCATCTTTTGTCAGACGATGACAGGTAGGACAATAAGTTGATTTTATGAGAATAATTTTACTTTTGCATGCTGGCCAAATCCACTCACCCTCTGTATGACAGCCAACACAATATTTAGGAAAAATGAGATCTAAAAAATAATAATCAACAGCTTTTTTAATTTTTAAGATAAATTGAATACTCTTTTTGTTTGTTAACATTTATTATTTTATTGAACATTTATAGCCCAATAGATACCGTGATCTTCCATCCAGGTAATGTTATCAGCGACCATACGGAAATATTCTTTGTAAGTACCTGAAGCCATACCATTTGGTACAGTCATCCAGAATGAGAATGTACCTGTTTCACCTGGAGCAACAGTGTCTTGTTGTAAATAGATACGATTATAGTAATACCAACCAGAATCATTATGATTAACTGCATCTTCTCTGATAAATCCGGTGATACGATCGCGTGGTCTATCTGGGGCTAAGTTTACTTGGTATTTATTCCATGTTGTATTACCAGTATTTTTAACTTGAATGGTATAGTTATAACTTTCTCCTGGATGTAATGTTGGATAGCTATTTTGGTTGACTACTTGATAGTGATAAGAATTTTCCAACGAACAAATATTAATATTCCAATATACACCTTTGTCTTGCATCCAAGTTACGCCG
>CAZFAN010000062.1:0-4809 GCA_964516525.1 uncultured Candidatus Saccharibacteria bacterium
ATTTAAAGCGAAAGCCAGAATATTGGTTGGCGCACTTATTTCTACGATCGGTCTTGGTACAATATTATTTCATTTTCTAGAACATTGGTCATGGGTAGATTCATTTTATTTTATCTGTATTACGATTGCCACTATTGGCTATGGTGATTTTTACCCAACAACAGATCTAACAAAAATTCTTACTGTTATATTTTCTTTTGCCGGCATTGGCATGCTATTAATTTTTCTTGAAGGTATGTCAAAAGGCTATATCGAAAAGAAGTATCACAGAAGAACAGAGATGATGAATAAGATCAAGGATAAATAATATTAAATATTTGTTATAATTAATATAAATATTAATAAATGCTCTTTATGAGCAAGTTTTCCAAATAAAGATATTTGGGAAATGGAGGTAATATGCAAAATAAACGAACATTTGGAATTGCTTTGATTTCAATTGTTGTCGCAATTGAGGCAATTTTTCAAATTCTTTCTGCATTAGCGATGTTTGGTCTATCAACAGCCGGATTCTTCGCAACACCTTATACTGGTGTCGCTGGAGTTATTTTAGCCATTGGTATTCTGGCTTTAGTTATTGGTATTATTGAACTTGTTGTGGCAGCAGGAATGTGGAGCATGGAATATTGGACATGGATGTTAACAGTGATTATCTGCTGGATTGATATTGTGTTTGATATCATCGGTGGCTTTGTTAATACTCAAACATTTGCATCAACCGTTGTTAGTATGATTATTCCATTGATTGTATTGATATACTTTTATCAACCAAAGATCAAACAACTTTTTGTAAAATAATCTGTTTATCAAAAAAATAATAATTAAATCGAAGGCTTGCGCCTCCGATTTAATTTATAAGAAAGGTAAATATGAAAAAGAAAACTACATCTAAGACAAAGAAGACAGAAAAAATTGACAGCAGCAAAGTTGTTGATAGTTTTGGTGAGATATTTGCTCAATTTGGAGATGCTGTTGGACAAATTTTTGATGATCCTAAACTAAAAGATGAAGCACAAAAATTTACTAAACACGCCGTAGCTTCAGCAAAAAGATTTGGCACCAGATTTAAGGATAAAGAAGTTAAAGACAAATTCAATCAAGTTGGCAAAGCCGCAAGTAAATTTGGTAAAAACGTTAAAGAATTTGTTAATAAAAAATAATTTTATTTTAAGAATTTTTTTAAGTATTGCCCAGTATATGATTGATCTATTTTTGTTATTTCTTCTGGAGTACCAAGAGCAATAATATTGCCACCTTTTGCGCCGCCTTCTGGTCCAAGATCAATAATATAGTCAGAAACTTTTATTACGTCCATATTGTGCTCAATAACAACAATAGTATTACCTTTATCAACAAGTTTACGCAATGTAGCAACTAATTTTTTAATATCGGCAAAATGTAGGCCAGTCGTTGGTTCATCTAAAATATATAGATTTCTACCGCGTTCTTTTTTAGCAAGTTCGGTTGCCAGCTTCACTCTTTGTGCTTCTCCGCCAGATAAAGTTGTAGCTGATTGCCCAAGAGTAATGTATCCCAAACCAATATCATAAAGAACTTGCATAACATCTTTAATTTTTGGCAAAGGTGCAAAAAATTTTAGTGCTTCCTCTACTGTCATATTCAATACTTGAGCAATGTTTTTGTCCTTATATTTTACTTCTAGGGTTACTTTGTTGTATCTTTTGCCATCACATACTTCACAGGGTACATAGACATCTGGCAAAAATTGCATTTGTATTCGATTGAATCCATCGCCTTTACAAGCTTCACATCTTCCGCCAGCTACATTGAAAGAAAATCTGCCTGGTGTGTAGCCTCGTAACTTTGCATCTTTTGTCGAAGCAAATAAATCTCTAATAGTATTAAACACCCCAGTATAGGTCGCAGGATTGGATCTTGGTGTTCTTCCGATTGGTGATTGGTCTATATCTATTACGCGATTAATATTTTCCGTGCCTTTGACCTCAGTGTGTTTTCCCGGTTTCAATAATGAATTATTTAATTTTTTTGTAACTGCTTTGTATAAAATTTCATTAACTAAAGTTGATTTTCCTGAACCAGATACACCGGTAACACAAGTCATAAGTCCAACAGGAAAATGCACAGTAATATTCTTTAGATTATTTTCTTTTGCGCCAATAATTGATATAAATTTGTCTTTACTTTCTTTTCTCCTTTCAGGAACTGGAATATTGTCACGGCCTGTCAAAAATTTCGCGGTTAAAGATTCATTGTCCTTCAGTACTTGTTCTAAAGTACCCTGTGCTACGATCTTGCCACCATGAATACCAGCTGCTGGCCCGACATCTACTAGCCAATCAGCTTCTCTTATAGTTTCTTCATCATGTTCTACAACAATAATTGTGTTTCCTAAATCGCGAAGCTTTTTTAAAATATCTAAAAGTTTTTCATGATCTTTTACATGCAGACCAATTGAAGGTTCATCTAGTACATATAGCACACCTGTAAGAGCTGTTCCTAATTGCGAAGCAAGTCTGATACGTTGTGCTTCTCCTCCAGACAAGGTTGATGCTTGACGATCGAGAGTTAGATATCCAAGGCCAACATTAATTAAAAATTCTAATCTATTGGTAATTTCCTTTAAAATTTTTTCGGAAATTAGTTTCTCACGGTTTGTAAGTTTTAATTTCTTAAATATTTTTATTGATTCATTGACTGGATTTTTTACAATATCATAAAGATTTAATCCATTGATACGAACTGCTAAGGCTTCTGGTTTTAGTTTCTTACCCTCACAATCCGGACATGGCAAAACGCTATGATATTTTTCAATTTCAGCGCGTACTGCAGGAGATTCGGTTTGTAAGTATCTCTTTTTAAGATGATTGATAATACCAGTAAAATTAATATAATAAACATTTGGATTGTTGCTTGAGAAAAATTTAACTTTAATTCTTTGTGGAGTCTTTGGACCATAAAGGATATAGTCAATATCTTCTTCGCGCATATCTTTAATACGTGTGTGATCATTTATATCCAAGTGTTTTGTGATAGCGCGTAAAAGTGTTCCATAATAATTATTTGGTTTGTAAGAATATGGTAAAATTGCGCCTTCGGCAATAGTTTTTCGTTTATCTGGAATAATTAATGTCGGATCAATCTCTTGTTTAAATCCAAGACCATTACACGTAGGACATGCCCCATGAGGTGTATTAAAAGAGAATAATCTTGGTTCAAGTTCAGGAAATCCTAATTCACAATCTCCACACATAAAATGTTGATTAAACTGTTTTTCTTGTTTTTGTGTGGTATTTACAAAAAGTACAGTGCCTTGGGTCAATTTTGCAGCAACTTCTGTAGATTCAGTTAGACGCATAAGATTTTCGGAATTCAATTTGACTTCATCGACAAAAATTTCAATATTGTGTTTTTTATATCTTGATAGAGTTATGTGTTTATCAAGAGAAGTTATCTCTCCATTAATTCGTGCCTTGGCATATCCTTTTTTATAAAATTCAGCAAACATTGTATGATATTCGCCTTTTTTGCCACGTATAATTGGAGCAAATACTTGTACAATACTGTTTTCTGGCCAATTAGTAATCGCATCAACCATTTCTTCGATGCTGGTTGATCGGATAGGTTTTCCACAATTTAAACAATGAGGGATACCTATTTTTGCATATAATAATCTTAAATAATCATAAATTTCTGTAACAGTTCCTACTGTTGAGCGTGGGTTGTGTCCTGCTGTTTTTTGATCGATAGAAATTGCTGGAGACAATCCTTCAATATACTCCACATCTGGCTTTTCCATAGTGCCTAAAAATTGACGAGCATAACTGGATAATGACTCCATGTATCTACGTTGTCCTTCAGCAAAAATTGTATCAAAAGCCAAAGAAGATTTTCCACTTCCAGAAACTCCTGAAAATACAATTAATTTATTTTTAGGTAGCTCAAGATCAATATTTTTAAGATTATGTTCTTTAGCACCTTTTATAATAATTTTGTCTAACATAATATGATTATACCAAACAAAAGCCGTAATGACAAAATACTAAGTTTGGATTACCTAATTTTAATCTTTCGTAAACTATTTACCTCATCTCTTATCAGGGCAGCTTCTTCAAATTTTAGTTCTTTTGCTAAGCGTTTCATCTCTTTTTCTTTTTCTTTGATAATGTTTGGTAATTTTTCTAGATCAATAGTTTGTTTTAATTCATCAACCAATTCCATCTTATCTGGCGCAAATTCATCAATATTTTTTTTGATAGTCTGTGGTGTGATATTGTGCTCATTATTGTACTGTATCTGTATTTTGCGTCTACGATTTGTCTCATCAAGAGCGCGTTGCATTGATCCGGTAATGTTATCAGCATACAATATTACTTTGCCATTTACATTACGTGCCGCACGACCAATTGTCTGAATCAGCGAAGTGTCAGAGCGCAAAAATCCTTCTTTATCAGCATCTAGTATACCAACTAGAGAAACCTCTGGCAGATCAAGACCTTCACGTAATAAATTAACTCCTACCAATACATCAAATTTTCCTTTTCGCAAATCTTGCAAAGTTCTGACTCTGTCTAACGTATCAACTTCAGAGTGAAGATATTTGGCACGAACATTTTCTCCTTCCAAATATTTAGCCAATTCTTCCGCCATTTTTTTTGTAAGAGTCGTAACGAGAACACGATTGTTTTTTTCTGCTTCAATTTTGATTTCTTCAATAATATCTTTTACCTGATTGGCAATCGGACGAATAATAGTTTGCGGATCAACCAATCCAGTCGGTCTAATTATTTGCTCGACAATTTGTTTAGCATGGGCTTGTTCGTATTTACT
>CAZFAN010000063.1:0-4799 GCA_964516525.1 uncultured Candidatus Saccharibacteria bacterium
ACACCATTTACTTCTTTTAAACAACTAATTTCGATTGCTCGTGCTCCACGATCGTAAATATAATTAGCAAATTGTAATAAAGTAATGTTTTTTGGTAATTTTTTGCGATAAAAATTAAAGCCAAAGATTGGTTTTTCGTTCATGTTTGAGTTAGTTATTTGAATATTTTATTGAAATAAAAAAAGTCGTGTTGCGACTCGGTTATAATACATTAAATACTATTTTATGGCAAATAAAACTATTATTGCAAGTTTAAATTAGCATTTACGATTTCTGTAATTATTTCTGTTGCTTCATCTCCATCGACAATTTGTGGCTGACAATAATCATAGATATGATAAGGTATAAGACTAATAGATGCTATCCGGTTGTAGATAGTTGATAATTGAATAATATATCCTTGTTGTGTTTCTTTTTCTAATTGATCCATAATAAAATTACCAACATTATAAAAAATTGGTTTTTCGTGATAATATTCAATTGCTTGTACTACATGAGGATGAAGACCGAATATCATATCTGCTCCGTCATCAATTGCAGCGTGGGCAAAATCAATTTGTGTTTGATTGGGATTGTGAGTGTATTCAATGCCGGAATTCATGGTAACAATAACAAAATCAGCTTGTTGTTTGGCTTTATCGATGTCTTCTTTTAGATTGTCTAAATTCATAAGATTAACACCCGCATAAATATTGTCGGCTTCATAAGATACAGGAGTAAAAGCAGAATCTGTGTATCCTAAAAAAGCATATTTTAGTCCGTTTATTTCTTTTATTAGTGGAGTTCTTGATTCGGTATTATTGTTTCCCGCCCCGTAATAATTGATATTGCGGTCATTTAGTGTTTGAAATGTAAACTTCATTCCGCTTTGACCGGAATCTCCAAAATGATTATTGGCTAAATTTAATACGTCAAATCCTGCATAAGTTAACCCTTGTGCCAAATTGGGATCAGCGCGAAATACTACACCAAGATTGGTATATGGCCCAGTTTCTGCAAAGGGCGCTTCAAGATTTGCAATAGTTAGATTTGAATTTTTTGTAATATCGGCGGTTTTAGAAAAACAGTATAACGGATCATTATGGTCATTGCTAATTTTTGCTACCCAGCGAGATAAAAGTATATCTCCAGCAAAAGTTAATTTATTTTCTTGAGGAGGATTTGTCTCATATGATTTTTGTAGATAAGTTTTTATTTGATTTGATAGTGAACTATCTGTAGTAGATAAGTAATTAATATTTATTGAATAAACATCTTCTGATAAATTTTCTTTTAATTCATTTGGTGAGATTGAAAGTTTTTGTGTATAAATTGTGTTATTGTTTGTTGCTTTTTCTTGATCGAGACTTATAGTTATATCTGGGTTAGTTACATCGTCACTAACCGTAATAGCTACAATATTGTCATCAATAAAAGGTTTTAATCTATCAGAAATATCTTTTTCAAGTATAGCATCAGTCTTAATTGCTACTTCTTCTCTTGTTATTTCTGTTGGTGCAGCAGATGAACTTGTGTTTTGTTTTAACTGACAGCTATTGCCTGACAAAAATGTTCCACCAAGAAATAAAAATATAACTAAAAATAATTTGTGATTTTTCATAAAAAAATATTATTAATTTAATTGTACTACATGTTATTAGACTTGACTATCTTACTTTAATATGATATAATGCAATGTCTTTCTTGAAAGGGCAAAGTCCAACCTCGGAGATTATCAGAATATAGATAGAGGTGAAAACTTACTACCCAGGATAGAAAGTTACGAGGAGTCATATATTATGAAATTTAACCTGTTAGGAGGGTTAAAAGACAAAGTTATACGACTTATTAAAAACTCAAAAGAGTACTTGACCAAGGAAAGAACAAAGAAAATTATAGAACTTTCTAAGGTATTAGGTGTTATTGCAGTCTTATCTGTTATTATCCCGATTGGTGTAATAAAAGTAGATGCTATTAACAAACAAAAAGATAGTACCATTGAACCTAAAGTATATTTAGATGTACATTCTAATGTATTAGTAAAAATTGAAGAAAAAAATGTACCTAAAATTACTCAAGGTGAGTCAGAGTCACAACGTAAAGAACGTGAAGAGAAAGAAAAACAGGAACAAGACAATGCTTCGAGTATCGTTTCAAGAGATGTATTGGAACGTGAGGAAACTCGTACAACCGACAATACTTCTGCAATCGCTTCAATTGATCCTGATTTAACAATTAAACGTGAATTAGTAAAAAAAGCTGCTAGTGCATATGGTATCGACTGGAAAGTCCTAGAAGCTGTATGGCAAGTAGAATCAGGTAAATCATGGGATACAACAACAGCTTCATATGCTGGTGCGCAAGGCCCAATGCAATTTATACCTAGTACTTGGGCGGCTTATGCGGTAGATGCTGATGGTGACGGTAATGCAAATATTAACGATGCTGAAGATGCTGTCTATACTGGTGCTAAATATCTTGCTGCTGGTGGTGCTGATCGTGGTGATAATCAATCTGCACTTTTCAACTATAACCATGCTCAATGGTATGTAGACCAAGTATTATCTATTGCTAACTCGATTGTTGACTAATCTAAGTTAAATAAAAATAACAAAAACCACCTTTATTGGTGGTTTTTGTTATTTTTATACCTTAATTATTCGGCAGTGACAACCGCACCATTTGGAACAACTTCATACCATGTTACCCCAGGATTGAGTTTGATTTCTGTGCCGGTATTATCGTAATATTTTGTGCGATCTTTATGTGATGATTTTTTCCATGTAGCATCAATTTTTTTACCATCTTGGTAAATTTCAGCCTTACCTTCGCCTATTGTATCAACTTCCCATGCTGATTCATCCCCGTTAGTTGTTGGCGTGCGATCTACGTATTGAACAATAATATTTTTAGCAGTTAATTGATTACCAGAGATGCGATCATTGTGTGCTTCGCCAGCCATAGAACGTTTATAAATGTTGTCTGTTTTGTCATAATCCCATTGAACATTGTATAAAGAACTAGAAAAATTAATATTAATTGTTTGTTTCTCAGGTCGAACATCTTTTGCAGCATCTGTTTTAAATGATAGTGCGGTAAAATCTGAGGTGCTAGTACTCCATCCATTGTCTTTGGCAATATTACGTAATTTCTCTGTATCTGTATACATGGTATGTTCAATGGCTTTACCATCTTCTGGTTCTCGCCAATATGCCTGAGTACCATAGGTAAATTGATTTAAATCTTTAATGCCTAGTTGTTCAATCAATGCCAATGCATCGGCATTGCCACCAACGTGAGCATAAAAACCATCATATTCATCAACCCAATCTACATAATATGTTCTTGCCGATCTAACTGGTCCGACTTTTTTGGCGTCTTGTGCGCCAAATATGGCCATAAAACGAGTAATGCCCCCTTCGGCTTCTGTTTCGTAGACAATTGCAGCTTTGTCTAATCCAGCCTGGGGCCTAGCATCTGGATGATTTTCTACCATAATAGCCATTGGATGTCTGTTGGCAAAATCTTTTTCGTAAGAGACGCCATCTAGTTTTGAAGTTTCTTTGTCAATTGGTTTTTCTGTTTTAACGGCTATACTACTAGAACTTGTTATGATAGGTTTAGTAATTTCTTTTTTAAAATATCGATTATAGATAGCCCAACCCGCTACTCCTAAAATAATAATACCAATGATGACGATTGCCAATACTTTTTTTCCGTGTGGAGTTTTTAATTTTTCAATAAAGATTTTCCATTTATCTTTAAATGACATAGCCCTCCTTTGGGTGTGTTAATAGGTTTTTATTTTGCGTTTTTTAAAATATTTGATGTGTAGATTACTCCTAGACCAACTAACACGGTTGCAAATGAAGCAAGTGAACCGATAATAGGAATAAAAAACAAGATTTGTAGAACAAAAATACCAATAGACATAGTTAAGATAGGAGAATATTTATTTTTGCCTATTAATTTTCCAAGATAGTATGCGACCCAAAACTTAGCTATATACATAAGAAAGATGTATATACCAGTGAGGATGGCCATTAATGGGGCTCCAACTATGGTTATTAGACAGATAATTGCAGCTATTGGAACTGCAACAAGAATCAAAAAGCCAATTCCTAGATTTTTCCAAAAACTGTTTTGAATATTTGTTGCTAATTGATCTAGCCATTTAGGGATTATCAGTACTAGTATTAAACCGATTAGTAAAAATTGCACTAAGGATAAAAGCCAATTTATGGCTTGTTGTTGAAAAGTATTGGTAGATGACTCAGATGTTGATATCTTGTTGAAATTAATTCCACCTTCAATTGCCTCTTTGTTATTAAAAGTTAATTCCTTGTCATTGCTGTAATCCAATTGTCCTTTAATTTTTGCTTGATTTCCTAGATTGATGGCACCGATTGCAGCTTTAACATTTCCATCTACTTCATTGTTTAATAGTAATTGTGCACCTGTGGTATAAAGATCTCGTCCAACTTTGCCATCAACAGTTATTGTATTGCCAGCAGTAAATAAATCTCGTGCTATTGTTGAGCTGGAATTGACATTTATAACATTTCCAGCAATTAATGCATCTTTATCAACTTTGCCATTAATAGTAACAATATTACCTGCAGCAAATAAAGTACCTTTTATTTCTCCATCAATAGTAACATTGGCACCAGCGACATATAAATCATCATTAATAATGCCTTTGATTGTAACGTTATTACCTGCCGTAGCAACATTATCATTGATTGTCTGATCACTATTTATTGATACGTCCCCTGTTTCATTGTTGGCGGAAATGGTACTAAAAGCATAGGCCGATGTTT
>CAZFAN010000064.1:0-4790 GCA_964516525.1 uncultured Candidatus Saccharibacteria bacterium
ACCAGCAATATTATTGAACTTAAGCTGCGCAAGCATAGCTTCATTGCGATCTTTCAATGATTTGACTTTGATCTCTTGAGTTGAATAAAGCTTATTGTCCTCAACGTCTTTTATAAGATTGTTTGTTTCTTCAGTATCGCTCAAATATTCTTTTAGAGTTTCATAAACTTTAATTCTATCTTTTTTTTCGGCTGGCAGATTGAGTGGATTAATCTCAAGATTATATTGAGGAATATTAGTAACTAGACTTTCCCCTTTGTCATCAAGAATAAGTCCTCTTGGAGCTGGCAACTCTTCTTCGCGTAGTCTATTGCCTTGTGCTAACACCTGATTTTGAGCACCAGAAACAATTTGTAATTTAAATAGCTGATAACTAAATATCGCAATAAAAACAATTAACGGAACAATATACCAAGTAAGATGCAAATCTACCTTCTCATCTTCTTCATCTTCATCGTTAAAAGACTGATATTCATAGTCAGAATTATCATGCTTTATTTTTCCTAATTTTTGAAAATTTTCAAAAATTGACATAGTAGATTATACAGTTATTTGATACTGATTGTTTTTGGATTTCATGCTGTTTAAAAAGTAATACACTATTACCCCAATAATCGTATTGTAAATAGCATCGAAGAAATACACTTTGATATCTTTGCTATAAAGCAAATAAGGCACAAGGTCATATAGCAAACTCATCACGAAAAAAACAACAAAAACAATTGGCATAATAGGTTGAGAGATAAATTTACGAAAAGTAAAATAAACTATTGAGGAGAGCGCAACAAGCGTAATTGTGTTGATGCCAAAACGCATTGGCGAGTATACATCCAAAAGTAATCCGCCTATAACTGCCCAGAGTAGTGATTCTTCATATTTAAAATTTAGCGCTAAAGCAATACAGACAATCAATATAAGGTTTGGAAAAGCTAACTTGATTGTGATATTTGGAACAATAGCAATTTGGATGATAAAGACTAAAATAATTAATAAAAAATGACGAAGATATTTCATATTATGATGATTTCACAACAAATACAAATTCCAGCTTAGAAAATTCCAATGGTGAAGTAACTTTAATATCCTGAAAAATTTGTGATTTATATGTTTTAACTTTGCTAACTGTACCAATAACAATATCGGCTGGGATATTTTTATCAAGATTGCTAGTGATCACATTTTCTCCTTCCTGAACTTTTTCATCTATTGGTACGCTATCAATATAAAGTCCTTCTAA
The DNA here is from genome assembly GCA_964516525.1 of uncultured Candidatus Saccharibacteria bacterium. Taxonomy (GTDB): domain Bacteria; phylum Patescibacteriota; class UBA1384; order JAMDBS01; family CAYSHH01; genus CAZFAN01. The sequence continues at coordinate 1,238 of CAZFAN010000064.1, forward strand.
ATTTGACTTTAGTAATCCTGTTGAACGTGAATTTTGAAACAGAACAGGAATCATGGTTTTAGAACTAGTAATAAGCTGAACTTCTGAATAATCAGGGTAAGTTGTCACCACACTACCTACAAGATGTCCTTGTGATAAAACAATTTGACCTTCTTTAATGCCATCTTGCGATCCTTGGTCAATAAGAATACTTTGCAAAAATGGTGTAACTGATTTGGAAATCACTCGGGCAGCAATAAGCTCATCTTTATTTTGATCCTTGATAAAGCCTAGTTCTTTTTTCAATGATTCATTTTCTCGATTTGCTTCTTGTAAGGTAACTATTTCTGATTTGAGTGAATTGTTTTCTTCTTTTAATTTTCTATTATCAGAAGCAAGAGTACGCACGGAACGTAAATCAGACAAAAATGATCTGATGCCACTAGTACTTGAGTTTAATGCGCTACCAACAGGAGAAAAAATATTGAACAAAATATTTTTCACTGGCCTTAAAGGTGATAGAACCAAGCCTAAACCAACTATGATAATTACAACAATAATAATATAGCGATATTTTTTCATTAATAAAAATTATTACTTATATCCTGCTGATAAAAGTACATTTTTTAGATTGTCCAGATCTTCAAGGACCACGCCAGTTCCACGTACCACACAAGTAAGCGGATCGTCGGCAATAACAACTTTTGTTTTTGTGGCATCTGAAATTAGACGATCAAGTCCTCGCAACAATGCGCCTCCGCCAGCTAGTACAATACCCTGTTGCATAATATCAGCAATTAACTCTGGAGGAGTTTCTTCGATAGTAGTTTTAATAGCTTCAATAATTTGTTTGACAGGTTTAGCAATTGCTTCTCTTACTTGCTCATCGCTAATACTTAGCTCCTTTGGCATGCCAGATACAAGATCGCGACCACGAATTGGCATCTGAATTTCTTCATTGAATTCAATAACAGAACCAAGCTTAATCTTAATAGATTCAGTCATACGATCACCAATCAATAATTTCATCTTATCGCGTGCATAGTCTTTGATAGCTTCATCAATTTCGTTGCCGGCAATACGCAACGAACGTGAGGCAACTATACCACCAAGCGCGATAACTGCTACTTCTGTAGTACCACCGCCAATATCAACTATCATGGAGCCACTTGGTTCCTGAATGGGCAGTTTGGCACCAATAGCTGCTGCCATAGGTTCTTCAATAAGAAATACCTGTCTAGCACCAGCATTGAGCGCAGCTTCTTCAACTGCACGTTGTTCCACTTCAGTCACACCATAAGGAACACCAACAACTACTCGAGGACGAGGAACTAAAGAGAACTTTTTTTCGTTGGCGCAGCTAATGAAATGTCTTAGCATTTGCTCAGTTACTTCGAAATTTGATACGACACCATCTGTCAGTGGTTTGACTGCGACAATATGAGCGGGTGTGCGACCAACCATCTTGCGCGCATCTTCACCAATTGCTAAAACTTCTTTATTTTTTTTATTAATTGCAACAACTGACGGCTCGTTAATAATAATACCTCGTCTTTTAACATAGACAAGCGTATTAGCCGTACCCAAATCTATCCCTAGATCTTGTGAAAAAAATCCCCAAAGATTATCGAACATAAATAAAGTTTAATTATTTGTCTGTATATTATACTTTATGGTAAAAAGCTAAAAAAAGCAATCTGGGTATTTTTTCTTGATTTTTCAGGTTTAATATGGTTTAATACAGGCATCAAAAATCTTTAAAAATATCAGGAGGAAGCAACATGACAGTATCAAAATTTTTTCTGATTTTTATTTTTGTGGTAACTTTAATGTTTGGCAGCTGGTATTTATACCAGCAAAATGACAACAAAAAAATTGATGAGGTGATCAATCTTGTAAAAACAAGATCAATAAGCGTCAATTTCAAAACTGGAGCAACGAATAAAACATTAGAGGAAATGATAATGTTTTATAATCCTGCGAAAAAGGAATTAACTATTGGCGACATCGCCAGTACATCAACTCCAAATATCGTATGGTCGGTAAATAAAGTCACTGAAGATATGTACAGGGTACGAGTAAAAAACCCCGACAATAATTGTACGTACAATTTTTTGGTACTAACAGCAACTAAAGAAGTTCGGGCTGATGACAGATTGGCCCAAGAAATTCTTAATCCCAATGGATATTAATTTTACAAACCCCGAAATAGTTTCGGGGTTTTATTTATTTAGGCCATTTGGCAAGCATGACTGAGTCGGGAAGTTTGCTATAAATATCAGTCAAATTTTGCCACACTGCTTCAGTAACAAAAGGAGTAAATGGATGCAAAACAATCAGTGATTCAGATAATATTTTAATTAATATTTTTTTAGTATTTTCTTGTTGTTTTTTATCTTCAAGCTGAGTTTTTGCTAATTCGATATATTTATCACAAAATGTATGCCAGAAATAGTCATAAATTATTTCCCCTGCTTGAGAAAATTTTAATTCATCGAGTTTAGTAGTTACTTCTGCAAGCATGGCTTGGTGCGCAGATAAAATTTCTTTATCGGATGCAGTAAGATTTGACTGATCAATATCCAGATTGGAAATAGTAGCAGATCCGATATTGCCGGTTTGCAAATCACCATCTGATACTCGCAGCATAACAAATCTTGAAGCATTCCATATTTTATTGGAAAAATTTCGATAAGCTTTAATCTTGGTATCACTAACTGCCAAATCTTGTCCTGGAGAGGAACCAACCACCAATCCCATACGCAAAGCATCTGCCCCATATTTATCAATAAGCGCAACTGGTTCCAGTACATTACCGAGTGATTTACTCATCTTGCGATGATGTTCATCTCGAACTATACCGTGCAAATAAACTGTTTCAAATGGTATCTCATCTGTTAGTTCAAGCCCCATCATAATCATACGAGCTACCCAGAAAAATAAAATGTCATAAGCAGTTTCTAGTACACTAGTGGGATAAAAATACGATAGATCATTTGTTTTGTCTGGCCAACCAAGAGTAGAAAACGGCCAAAGAGAGGAAGAAAACCAAGTATCTAAAACATCTGGATCTTGTTCCCAATTATCAATATCAACTGGTGGTGTCGTACCAACATAAATATTGTTTTTGCTATCATTTTGATCTTTAGACAGATCTGCTGATTTACGATACCAAACAGGTATACGATGCCCCCACCACAACTGGCGAGATATACACCAGTCGCGAATATTATCAAGCCAATGGAAATAAACTTTTTCAAATCTTTTTGGCATGATTTTAATCTTGCCAGATCGTACTGCCTCTTTGGCACGCTTAGCAAGTGGCGCCATTTTTACAAACCATTGTTTTGAAGGCAATGGTTCAATCGCACTTTGACATCGATAGCAAACACTCAGGTTATTGTTAAAATCTTCAACTTTCTCAAGTAGATTATTTGCTTTTAAATAATCAAGCAATTTGATACTTGCTTCTTTGGTTTTAAGTCCTTGATATTTACCAGCATTAGATGTCATACGACCGTATTCGTCGATAATTTTTATAACTGGCAAATTATTTTCTTCTGCCATCTTCCAG